>CACOFO010000066.1 GCA_902626435.1 uncultured Prochlorococcus sp. | reverse complement strand
ATAGTCCTTGTCTAATTTTTATTGATGAAATTGATGCGGTAGGAAGGCAAAGGGGTGCAGGTATAGGTGGTGGAAATGATGAGAGGGAACAAACTCTCAATCAATTACTTACTGAAATGGATGGTTTCGAAGGTAATAGTGGCATAATTATAATTGCAGCGACTAACAGACCTGATGTTTTAGACTCGGCTCTTATGAGACCCGGCAGATTTGATAGACAGGTAACTGTAGACGCACCTGATATCAAGGGTAGACTATCAATACTTGAGGTACATGCCAGAAATAAGAAACTTCAAGAGGATTTAACACTTGAAAGCATTGCTAGAAGAACACCAGGTTTTACTGGGGCAGATTTAGCAAACTTATTAAATGAAGCGGCTATTTTAACTGCTAGGAGAAGAAAGACTGAAATTAGCATTTCTGAAATAGATGATTCCGTAGACAGAATTGTTGCAGGGATGGAGGGTTCTCCACTAACAGATGGAAGAAGTAAAAGATTAATTGCTTATCACGAAGTTGGTCATGCAATTATTGGAACTTTAGTTAAAGCTCATGATCCTGTTCAGAAAGTAACTGTCATTCCAAGAGGGCAAGCAAAAGGTCTTACTTGGTTTACTCCAGATGATGATCAATCACTTATAAGTAGAGCAAATTTAAAAGCGAGAATAATGGGTGCTCTTGGAGGGAGAGCAGCTGAAGATGTTGTGTTTGGTGAAGGTGAAATAACAACTGGTGCTGGCGGAGATTTCCAACAAGTCGCTCAAATGGCAAGGCAAATGGTTACAAGATTTGGGATGAGTAATTTAGGACCTATAGCTTTGGAAGGGGGAAATCAAGAAGTTTTCGTTGGAAGAGATTTGATGACTAGAAGTGAAGTATCTGATTCGATTTCCAAACAAATTGACGAAAGTGTAAGGGTAATGGTTAAGGAATGTTATAAAGAGACTTATTCTATAATTAGCAAAAATAGAGAAGCTATGGATAATATTGTCGACCTGTTAATAGAAAAAGAAACATTAGATGGTGAAGAATTCGTTAGCATTCTTTCCAAATTCACTACCATACCTGAGAAAGAAAGGACCCCTCAATTATTAAGTTAAACCTTAATAGGTTTTTTATCTAAAACAAGATCAATTAATCCGTATTCAACGGCCTCTTTTGGAGACATATAAAAATCCCTATCAGTATCTTCTTTAATAGTGTCGTAATCTTTACCAGTTCTTTCTGATAATTCAGTATTGAGACGTTCTTTTAAGAACAAGATTTCATCTGCTTGAATTCTTATGTCACTGGCTTGCCCTCTAGCACCTCCAAGTGGTTGATGTATCATTATCCTTGAATGTCTTAAGCTACTTCTCTTGCCTTTAGTGCCTGCCGCCAACAAAAAAGCACCCATGCTAGCTGCTAAACCTACACAAACTGTATGAATTTCAGGCTTAACATGTTGCATTGTGTCAAAGATACCCAAACCATCATAAACAGATCCGCCTGGTGAATTTATGTACATATAGATATCTTTCTCTGGATCCTCCGCTTCAAGGAATAATAATTGAGCAACAATTCTGTTAGCAGTTTCACTAGTAACTTGTTCTCCCAAAAAGATTATCCTTTCTCTTAATAATCTCGAATAAATATCGAATACTCTTTCACTTCCACCAGATTCTTCTAAAACTAAAGGGATCATAATAATATTTATCTGTTTATTAGATATTAACGATATTGAGTCAACATACGCTAACCTTATTAAGGTTTACATATAAAAAATTGAAAGAAAAATTGACTGTTTCAGATAGCAAAAAGTTATTTCATGAAAAATTCCCTTACGTTATTCCTGGTTTATATAAAAGAATAGTTGATGAAATCCTTGTCGAACTAAATCTTTTAAATCATCAAAATGAATTTACGCAAGATTATCTCTTTTGTGTTGGTCTCACAGAAACATTCAAAGAATTAACGAAAGGATACAAACCTGAGAAGCATTTGGATCTTCTTTTTGAATCCTTATGCAGTTCTACAAATTTTGAATATAAGGAAATTAAAGAAATATCTCAAAAATCTCAGCAGGAAT
>CACOFO010000065.1 GCA_902626435.1 uncultured Prochlorococcus sp. | reverse complement strand
AATTCTTAAAAAAGATAACGGTTCTGATATTGGTCCTGTTTTAAATTGGAACCCTCAAACAGGTAGTTTACAACTTAGTCAAAATGCTACTCAAAAGTTGTTAGCAAGTTTAGGAGGGCATGTTACACAAAGACGTGATACGGGTTTGACAGTATTTTTTCCCATTTCAGATTCAAAATAAAATTAGAAATAAGTTTTTCATATATTAAATAATGTAGAAAATTTCATTTAAATTTCGAATTTTGCAAAATATGAATGCTAATTTCTTATTAGAAATAACTGAAAATCAAGGATGACTGAAACTTTAATTGGTCAATTTCCAAAGCATATAGGAAGTACTGGGGGTTTATTAAACTCAGCAGAAACCGAAGAAAAATATGCAATTGCATGGAAAAGTTCAAAGGAACAACCATTTGAATTGCCCACCGGTGGAGCGGCTATTATGCATGAAGGTGATAATTTAATGTACTTTGCAAGAAAAGAACAATGCCTTGCATTAGGGACACAATTAAGAGCCTTCAAACCAAGAATTGAAGATTTTAAAATCTACCGAATTTTTCCAGGTGGTGATGTTGAATTCTTGCATCCAAAAGATGGTGTTTTCCCTGAAAAGGTAAATGAAGGGAGAGAGAAAGTGGGTCATAATCCGAGAAGAATAGGTGAGAATCCTAATCCAGCTGGTTTGAAATTTACAACTAAGAAAACTTTTGATTAACTTTCCTAAAGTTGATATAAAAGAAGAAAATAATTATAATTTGGGTTGAGATTATTAATATGATCAGCTCAAATAAAGATAGTTTCTTAAAGGCTTACAAAGAAGGTAAAAATTTTATACCTATCATTCAAACTTGGCCAGCAGATTTAGAGACTCCATTGTCTACTTGGTTAAAGTTATCTTCAAAAGATTCACATGGTGTTTTTCTTGAATCTGTTGAAGGTGGGGAAACTTTGGGTAGGTGGAGCATCGTTGCGACTAAACCTCTTTGGGAAGCAGTTTGTTATGGAGAAGAAATAGTTAAAACTTGGAATAATGGTAAAACTGAAACACATAAAGGTGACCCTTTTGATATTTTGAAAAGTTGGACAAAGAAATATGAATCAACCATGCTTGATGACTTACCGTCAATTGGACAGTTATATGGCTCTTGGGGTTATGAATTAATAAATCAAATAGAGCCAAGCGTTCCAATAAATGAAATGACAGAAAACAATATACCTTATGGTTCCTGGATGTTTTTTGATCAGTTGGTTGTTTTTGATCAAATAAAAAGATGTATCACTGCAGTGGTTTATGCAGATACAACTTCTTCAAAAGAATCCTCGATTGAAGATTTGTATCTAAACTCAATTTCTAAAATTCAGAAAACTAGAAATTTAATGAGAGTTCCTCTAAAAGAAAATGAGTTTTTAGATTGGAATGAAAATGAGAATTTGAATTTTGATCTAGAAAGTAATTGGAAGAAAAAAGATTTTGAGGATGCGGTGCACTCTGCAAAAGAATATATAAGAAAGGGAGATATCTTCCAAATAGTTATAAGTCAGAGATTCCAAACTCAAGTTAATAATGATCCATTTAATTTATATAGAAGTTTGAGGATGGTTAATCCTTCTCCATACATGTCATTTTTTGATTTTGGCTCATGGTATCTGATAGGTTCAAGTCCTGAAGTAATGGTTAAGGCTGAAAAAAATAAAAATAGTCAGATTGTTGCGAGCTTAAGACCAATAGCTGGTACAAGACCTAGAGGTATTGATACTCAACAAGACTTGGAATTAGAAAAGGATTTATTAAAAGATCCAAAAGAGATAGCTGAGCACGTAATGCTTATTGATCTTGGGAGAAATGATCTTAGAAGAGTTTATAACATAACCTTCTGGAAGAATAAGTTTTTTTTTAGAAAAATATTGCAATTTTCAACCAGTATTTCTCATTCCAGCTGCTATTCCATTAATGGTTAAAAGTGCACCTCTTAATAATTCACTTCTACTATAAGCTCTCCTAGATTCATTATTATCAATAACGAATTCACTGATTGGTGGTTGCCTTGTTTGGTCTCTAAGTCTTTTTAAAAGTGAAACCTGCAAAAATCCCAATGGAATGATAGTTTTAT
>CACOFO010000064.1 GCA_902626435.1 uncultured Prochlorococcus sp. | reverse complement strand
TTTTATTGATATCCAAATATTTATCAATCCAATTTCTAAGCGGAAATGATTCTTTAAAGCTATTTAATTCTTCCAAGGAACCAATAATGCCCCATTTAATTGACTCAAAATTCCATGCGCTCATATCAATTGCAGGGAAAAAATTTGTCAATAATGATTCGGTATACGTTGATATTGTCTTTAATTCATAAAGAGCACTTATTTTGTTTTTTATAGTTATTTGTTCACGTAACCAATTCCCAAAAAAATAATTGGGGACAACTATTTCTAATTTCTCATTTATAGAGGGAGGACATATTTTTAATTCCTCTGCTAACAGCTCACTTATTACTTCAATTTTATTTGACTTATAAAGATTGAGCAATTGATTATTTGGTTATATTATTCAACTTTAAGGGGATCAGTTATTTCTGCATTAGGAAATTCGAATTCCCCCACAGCAACAAACTCTAAACGAAGCTTCAGAAAGGTTATAAATTTTTTATCGGTTGATAAAACAACTGCTGGGGGTGATGGAATCTTTGCTTTTAAGTCCACAAATTGAGAAGTTTGTAAAAATGAAGGATTTTTTAAGAGCCAAAAATCTATTTCTTTATTATTTTCTTTGTAGTTCCTCATCCTCTCTTTCAAAATTTCTTCAAGTGGTTCTTCAACTGTTAAAAACTTTTCACTTGCCGCGACGAAAAAATATTTTGTCATTTGAAATTTAATTTAATTTAATAAGAGACTTCATTTCACGAACAGACTTTTCTAATCCTACCGCTAAAGCCCTTGCAACGATACTATGACCTATGTTTAACTCGTTCATATTGTTAATTGCTGCAATTTTTTCTACATTATTGTAATTAAGTCCATGACCAGCATTAACCACTAATCCAAGGTCATTGGCTAAATGTGCAGATTCTATAATCTTTTGAAGCTCTTCATATTGACCTTGACCGGTTAGTTCGGCATATTTCCCAGTGTGTAATTCTATAAAGGTAAACCCTATTTCTTTGGAACAATTGATCTGCTCCCCAACAGGATCAATAAATGCGCTTACTTCTATATTGGACTTTTTTAAATTTTCAACAAAATTCTTAAGATATTGCACATTACTTTTTACATCCAATCCACCTTCAGTGGTAACTTCCTCTCTTTTCTCAGGAACCAGTGTTACGTAATCTGGAATTAATTTTTTGGCAATTTTTAACATTTCTTCTGTCGCGGCCATTTCTAAGTTAAGTTTTGTTTTTATAGTTTCTTTCAAAAGAAATACATCTCTATCTTGTATGTGTCTTCTATCCTCTCTTAAGTGAACTGTTATTGAATCTGCTCCACCTAATTCTGCTAAAAAAGCAAATTGCACAGGGTCGGGTTCTACAGTTTTTCTTGCCTGCCTTACATTAGCAATATGGTCAATGTTTACACCTAAGGTCGTCATAAATTTAAATCTTAGTCTCTAGACAATCTAGTAACCGCCCAATAATAGCTAATAAAAAATAACAAACCTATAAATTATTAATATATAGTTAGCTAAAATTGAAGAAAAAATCTACTGATATTTGCACTATTAATCCCCTTTTAGGCTTTTTAGCAATGTTTGTCACCCAAGACATTGTAATAAAAACTTTTTTTAGTGAAATAAAAATAATAAATAAAAGTTTTTCTATTCCAAAAAATTCTTCAATTATTTTAGCACCAACTCATAGATCAAGATGGGATGGATTAGTCCTCACTAAGGCAATTGGTAGAAGGGTAACTAACAAAGATTGCAGATTTATGGTTACAAAATCTGAAATGAAAGGAATACAAGGTTGGTTTCTAAAAAGACTTGGTTGTTTTTCAATTGATCAATTATCGCCTTCTCTTTCAGTATTAAGATACGCTGTAAATCTCATACAAAAAAAGAATCAACTCGTAGTTTTTCCTGAAGGCAAAATCAATAAATACGGTAAAAAATTAATCCTTAAAGAGGGTTTATATAGATTAGCTCTGTTGGCAGCAAAAAAAACGAACTCAATATTTATAATCCCTATAGGAATCGCTTATAGTCAAGTATCTCCAAAAATTAGAGCTAAAGCTTCTTTATGCTTTGGAGATCCTTTGTTTGTAAATGAAAATCCTAATTTATCAATAGAAGATTTTAATGAGATTTTGAATAAAAGAATGCACAAAGCAGAAAAAATCGCTTTAAAAAATGTGGGTAGATAATTCCAT
>CACOFO010000063.1 GCA_902626435.1 uncultured Prochlorococcus sp. | reverse complement strand
ATACTTTCTATCTCTGCGCTGGAAATTCTATGACCTGCAGTATTTATAACATCATCACTTCTGCCTCCTATATAAAGAAATCCCTTATCATCAAAATGTCCAACATCATGTAATCTATAAAATCCATCTGAAGTAAAGTAATTTACTTCTCTATCAGATTGAATTTCTTTGTATATTCCTTCCCAATAGTTTGAAATAATTATTTCATTTGGATCTATATTTTCAGCATCCAGTTTTTGATTACTAAATTTTTCCTTTGCAATAAATAATCCTAACTCCTCTCTAGGTTTACCAACTGATGAATAATCATCTGGCACACCATCCTCATCTCTTGGTGCAACTAATATACCCCCAGTTTCAGTCTGAAAATAAGTATTAACAATTGCTTTTCTTGAAGGCTTAAAAAATTCTGCAGCCCATAATCCAACTTCATGTGCTAAAGGTTCACCACAAGATCCTATTCTTTCTAGGCTTGGGAAAAAAGAATTATTATTATTATTAATTTTATTTTCATCAAATCTACTTTTTAGTAATCTGAGAAAAGTAACTGATGAATAAAAGCATGTAATTTTTAATTTATTTATTAAATCAAAAATATTTGTATTTTCCAAAAGATAATTTAAATTTTCACACAAAATAGTTTGTGAGCCATTACAAAGTGGTCCATAAACTGCATAAGTATGGCCATTAATCCAACCAGCATCTGTTGCGCAAAAAATGATTGAATTTTCATTAGCACCAAAAAAATAATTAGTAGAAAATTTTGCGTAATTTATATATGATCTGACTGCATGAACCACACCTTTTGGTAAACCTGTTGAACCTGAAGTAAACAATGTAAAAAGTGCTGAATCTTTTGAATATAAATTAGGTAATGATGTATATTTAATATTTTCATTAAATTCTTGAAGTAAATTTTCAGCATTTATCTGATATTTTGCTTTTATATTAAATTTTTCTATATTTTCGAATTTTTGAATTTTTGAGGATTGATTATTTGAGAAAATAACCATATCAGGTTTAAATAATTTTATCCTTGCTTCAAGTGCTTTAAGAGATAAATCTTCAAAGCAAATACTATGATGAGCACCTAAATAAGCACTGGCCAGCATAAAAATTAGAGATTCCTCTGAACTTCCAATAATTCCTAAAATTTTTATCTGTTTTTTTACAGAGTTATTTAGAAGATTAGTTATTTTCCCAACAAGAGATTTAACTTGTAAATCCAGATAATCCTTACTTATCTCTTTTATTGTGCCATCTGATTTGATTACTTTCGCTAAAACATCATTTTTATTAAATCTTTGAAGAATAAACTCATATAAATTGAAATTTTGATTTTCAAAAGAATTATCTCTCCAATTGTTTGGAGGAATATCAATTATTAAATTAGACATATTACTAAAATATTCAAAAATATATTATCCTAAAATTATTAACCTTGAAAATTAGATCATGAAAGCATTAATAAAAGTTTTTGGGCTAAATTTTATTTTTAAAATCAACAGCGCTATATGGTTTATAATACTTAAATTAAAGGGTATAAAAGTTGGAAGAAATTTTTATATTGAAGGTGTTATATTTCTAAAGCTTAAGGGTGATGATTATTCTAAAATATCAATAGGCAATAACGTATCTATCAATGGGGATTTAGATTTAAGAACTAGAGAGTCTGGAAAAATAATTATAAAAAATAATGTAAACTTCGATAGTGATATAAGAATAGTCGCGGCAAGGAACAGCGTAATAAATATAGAGAATGGAGTAAGGATTGGAAGAAATACTATGATTGTTGCAGGTGAAGATGTAAAAATTGGTGCTAATGTACTTATTGGTCCTAATTCATTAATTCAAACTTCTAATCATGGATTTTCAAATCCTGGAGATATAAAGGGACAAAAATATTCACACAAGCGCATTGAGATTGAAAATGGAAGCTGGATTGCTACATGCGTAATATTATTACCTGGAGCTTTTATTGGCGGAGGATCAGTAATAGGAGCAGGTTCGGTTGTTTCAAAAAAAATCGATCCAAAATCAATTGTTTCAACTCCTCCGGCAAAAATAATATCTAGAAGATTTTAAATATAATTTATAATTATTTTAAATAATAATTAAATTAATAGCATCAGACAATTGATCTATTTTATCAAAATATTTATCCACATACTTATTAGTAGAACTTGTTATTAACTCCGTAGATTTTTCTAGAATGTAAACTAGTGCACCGTTTTCAGAAGCCTCTATAACGGTACTCGATGTAGGATTACAAGGTATATATATTTTAGTTCTTTTTGCTAGTTCCACAAAATCCTCATTGCCTGCAAATATCTCAAAATCTTTATTTTTAGAATTTATTAATGATAAAAAATCATTTTTTGTTTGT
>CACOFO010000062.1 GCA_902626435.1 uncultured Prochlorococcus sp. | reverse complement strand
TTGTTCCTAACAAAAACAATACAAAACAACTGAGAAGAGTAGTAATGTGCCCATCAACTATTGATGAATTAGCTCTTTGAAAACCGCCATCAATAGATCTTGTAAGTGTATTCCCATCAAACAACTCTTCTCTAATTCTCTCAAATATTAGGATATTTGCATCAACTGCCATACCAATACTAAGGATAAGTCCTGATATTCCAGGTAAAGTCAAAGTTACCGGAATTAAAGAATACATAGCTAAGTTAAAGAAACCATAAAGTACTAGAGAAAGAACTGAAACAAAACCTAGAATTCTATAATTAAAAATCATAAAAATACCAACAAAAATTAGCCCACTAATAGCTGCATAAAGACTTTTTAAAATATTTTTGGATCCCAAAAGAGCCCCTATTGTGTTAGTTTCTACTATTTCAATTGGCAATGGCAATGAGCCACCTTTAAGTTGAACTTCTAATTCTCTAGCATTTTCAGCACTAAAATTACCGCTTATTGTTGCTGATCCCCCTGTAATCCCAGTACTAGCGAACTGATTACCAACACTGGCTTCACTTATTGATTCACCATCTAGAATTATAGCCAATAGTTGATTAGTGCCAGCAATTGACTTTGTAATTTCTGCAAACTTTTCACCTCCTGAATTACTAAAAGTTAATAAAACTTCCCAATTACTATTTGTTTGTTCTTGTCTCCTTCCTGCGTTGATAAGATCCTTACCAGATAAATCTGTTTTAATAAATAAATTTGTAATTTCTTTATCAACATATTTTTTGATTTCAATTAACTTCCCATATAAATCATTACTAGTAGATGAGTAATTCAATTCTTGCTCTATATCTTTAAGATCATCCTGAACTACTTTTAAGAAATTATCATCATTTTGATTTTTGTCTGCGAAGAAATATTTTTCAATTAATTCTTTAATAATCAATCTCTTTAGTTGTAGGGTTTTTAAATCTGTAGATGTTCCTTCTTTTTGGGTTCTAAATTCTAATAATGCAGTCTTACCTAATACCCTTGAAGCAACTAATGGATTTTGTTCACCTGGTAATTCTAAAATCAATTGATCTCCACCGAGGGTTTGCAAATTAGACTCAGAAACTCCTAAATTATTAACGCGCTTATCTATAACCGAATTAACAGCTTCAAGTTCATCCTTTGTTACCTTACCTTCTTCTTTAATAATTTGTAGTGTAAGTTGAGAACCTCCTTTTAAATCCAATCCCAACTGTAAGGGATAATTTATTAATAAATAAACAGATAAAGTAAGTAGAAATATAATAAAAAAAAGCCAACCTTGCCTTCTTTTCATTGTCTATATACTCCCACTAATTAAATGTTCAACTTTTTCAACTATTTGATGTGGTTGAATTATTGTCAAATTCTCAAGATTTCCATTATAAGGAGTTGGAATATCTTGACTAGATAATCTAATTGGTCGGGCATCAAGATCATCAAAACACTCTTCTGTTATCAAGGCAATTAATTCTGCACCAATACCTCCAGTCTTCATACATTCTTCAACAATAATTACTTTATTTGTTTTTCTTATTGATTTTGAGATGGTTTCCATATCAAATGGTTTTAAACTTATTAAATCTATTAACTCAACATCTATTCCTTTTTTTTCTAATTCTTCAACAGCTTTAAGGCAGTGATGTCTCATTCTTGAATAAGTCAATAAAGTAATATCTTTCCCTTCTTTTACAACGTCAGCCTGATCTAAAGAGCAAGTATAATCACCCTCAGGTAATTCTTCAGACAAATTGTATAGAAGAACATGTTCGAAAAATAGAACCGGATTATCATCTCTTATTGCTGCTTTCATTAAACCTTTAGCATTTGTGGGTGTACTACATGCAACAATCTTTATGCCAGGAACTGCATGAAAATATGCTTCAAGTCTTTGACTATGCTCAGCACCAAGTTGACGACCAACTCCTCCAGGTCCTCGAACTACTGCTGGTATTTTATAATTTCCGCCACTCGTATATCTAAGCATACCCATATTATTTGATATCTGATTAAAAGCTAAAAGCAAAAAACCCATATTCATTCCTTCTACTATTGGTCTCAAGCCAGTCATTGCTGCACCCACAGCCATACCCGTAAAACTATTCTCTGCAATTGGTGTATCTAAGACTCTTAACTCTCCATATTTTTCATATAAATCCTTAGTTACCTTATATGATCCTCCATATTGACCAACATCTTCCCCCATAACGCAAACATTTACATCATTTGCCATTTCTTCATCAATTGCCTCTTTCAAAGCATTAAATAATAATGTTCCAGCCACAATTAATTACCTAATTAATCACATATATAATCCTACCACTTTGAATAATTCAACCTCCTTCAGCGAAGGTTATGAGTAGTAATATTGATAAAATCATTCCAGGTGACAGCAAAAGTACTAAAAGGCCTAAGTCATGTAAAG
>CACOFO010000061.1 GCA_902626435.1 uncultured Prochlorococcus sp. | reverse complement strand
AAAGTATTAGTTGAGATAAGTCCTTATGATCTTTCTAGAGGGAGGATAACTTATAGAGAGAGAAATGCAGGGGGTGCTAGACCTACAACTAATAAAAATAATCCTAAAAGGAATAATAAGTAGAAAAAATTACTTTAGATGATATTTTTTATCGCTTCTTTAAACTCACTTCTTTGTTTAACACCTTGCCATTGTTTTTTTAATAATTTTTCTTTGAACAGTTGAACTGTTGGTGTGCCGTTAATACCAGCTTGTTTTGCGATATCTTGATCTTTATCAATATCTATTTCAACACCAAGAACTGCACCATCAAGTTCTTTAATTACCCTTTTTAACTGAGGTTTTAAAACATGACATGGGCCACAGCTTGGGGAACTAAAAATTACTAAGATAGGTTTATTACTCTCGTGATAAAGTTTTCGCAATGCATAACTGCCTTTTTGCCATTCAGAATTTGAATCGAAAGTATTTTCATTAACTTCTTCTTCATTAAAATCTGATGAATTAAGTTTTTTTTCTGGTTCGGGTGTTTCTCTGACTATAGTTTTTGCTAAGTTTTTCTCGGCTAGCCACCTTTCGGTGGCTAATGCTGCCATGCATCCAGTTCCTGCAGCAGTAACTCCTTGTCTCCACTCAGAATCAACAACATCACCTGCGGCAAATATACCTTCAATAGATGTTTCTGGTCTTCCTGATTTGCAAGCAATATATCCTTTATTATCTAAATCAATTTTGTTAGCTAAGAACTTTGTATTTGGTGTGTGACCTATCGCGTAAAAAAGACCCTTTATATTGATTTCCCTTTTACCTTCTTGAGAGTGAATAGTTTCTATTCTTTCAAGCCATTCAGCACCATCAGCCTTGTCAACTTTTGTGTTCCAATGGATTTCTATTTTTGGATTCGCTTTCACTCTATCAACCATTGCTGCGCTAGCTCTTAATTTTGCTGATCTAACAATTAAATGCACCTTGCTGCCATACTTTGTGAGGTATGCTGCTTCTTCACATGCAGAGTCGCCTCCTCCTATAACTGCTAATTCTTCATCTCTGAATTGTGGGGTTGCTCCATCACAAATTGCACAAGCACTTATACCTTTACTCCAGAATTTATTTTCATTTATAACGCCTAATCTATTTGCACTTGCTCCAGTTGCAATAATAATTGAGTTAGCTTTTATAGTTTCTTCTAAAGTTTTTAATTCAAAGGGATGTGAATCAGTATTTATTGAAACAACATCACTTTCGTGTAAATTAGTACCCCATCTTTCTGCTTGAGCCTTCATTAAATCCATCAATTCAGGGCCTAGTACTCCATCTGGGAAACCTGGATAATTCTCAACAAATGTTGTAGTCATTAATTGTCCACCTGGAATTCCACCAGAATTAAATCCTGTTATAAGTAAAGGTTGAAGATTTGCTCTTGCTGCATATATTGCCGCTGTATAACCCGCTGGACCAGAGCCTATAATTACAACATTTTCTACTTTTGAAGTCTTTTGTTTATTTTCCATTTATTTACTGATTTCACTTCCAATAATAATAAACAAACCTAAATAATGTAGGACGGATTTCACTCGATCGATTTTTTTAATCGTTAACTTTTTGATCTAATAACTCTTTTAATTCTTTTGGGAAATTTAAAACAGAATCTCTTAAATTTTCATTCTTTTCTCCAATATGTAGTATCCACTCTCTAAATTCTTCTGCGATTGCATAACTGTCTTCGTATCTTTCTAGGGTATCCATTACAGAAATTCTGTTAGTAGCCCAACAGGTTGCTATATCAATCCTTTTTCTAATGAAATTTTCCATTGAAATTTAAAAGGTTGTATATAGATAAACACATGAAAGAATATATGTATTGTCTAATAAGTTACAACTTTGTATTTCCCAACAATAATTTAATCTTTAATTTATATTTGGGCCTATTTTTAGGATAAATATAAAGAAAATATAAAGAAATAAGATTAAACGGCCTCGCTGTGATTTGCAAGTAGTCTTTCGACTTCATCAAAGCCCTCTTTTGCTGAATTTATTGCAAGTTCCTCGCTAACTTTTTCTTCTGATACTAATTTTGAAGATATTTTCTTTAAAAGGGTTTCTTTTTTTTCTCTTAGTGAACTAACTATTTCTTCTTCAATAATAGATTTTATTGCTTTAGAAATTATTTTTTTGTCATTCGCTTCTTCAAATGTTCCCTGTACTAATTCTTGAATAAATAATCGATGCACCTCACTGCTCCTTAAAAAACTTTCTGTGGCATTGATAATTCCTTCAACAAGGGCTTCATCAGGTTCTGAATCATTTTCTGCTAGCTTGAATTCCCAGTCTAAATGCCTTCTTTGCCAACCTGCAGAGTGAAGACTTGGCATGACTGTCTGTGAATAGGTATCAACTGACATTTCATAAATTCTCTCTGCTAATTTTTCGCACCAATCTTTACCATGCTTTTCTAGATTCTTTTGCATAGCTTGTCTGGGAACTGC
>CACOFO010000060.1 GCA_902626435.1 uncultured Prochlorococcus sp. | reverse complement strand
TAATCTTTTAAGTATTTGTTGGTAGTAATCCTTTATATAACTCTCTAGTGATGTCATATCTTCTTTTTTGAGTCCCAATATTTCGTAAGTTTTGCTCATGTCAGCATCTAATGATTCTCCACTACTAGTTACTTCAGCAAAAGCCAACCTTTCAGCAACATTTAAAGAATCTTGAAAAAAGGAAACTACTTTTTGAGTGATACTAATTAGAAATGGGGAAACTCTAAAAATTTTCGCCTTTTTTTCACTAAATTTTTCACATAAAGATATAACTTCGTTTGAATCCCATGCTTTGGGACCTACTAATGGCAATGAAGTTCTATGAGTTTTTGGATTATTTACTGCTGCTACAACGAATTTCGCCATATCTTGAGTATTCATATAAGCAATTTTAGTCGGATTCCCGCTCATCCATACTGCTTGACTATCTAAGATTGGAATAGCGAATTGACTTATAACCCCTTGCATAAAAGCTGCACATTTGAAGATTGTATAGTCTAGAGCAGATTTCTCAAGAAGTTTTTCAGTACAAAATTTAATATCCATCAAAGGAACATTTCTAAACTTTTCTGTTAGTAGGATAGAGAGGAATATTACCCTTTTTACATTTAAAGATTCACAAGCATTAAATAAATTAAGTTTTCCATCCCAATCTATTTCATAAATACTTTTAGGATCATCAGGCCTGCTAGTCGCAGCATCAATAACTACTTCAATATCTTGCAATGCATATTCAATATCAAAAGAATTTAATAAATTACCTTTTGTTAGTTCACAACCCCATTCTTGAAGAAAGGAAGCTTTTCTTGGGTTTCTTACAAAGCATCTCACTTCATGTCCATCTTCTATAGCTTGCTTTGCTATTTGTCTACCAAGTGTTCCTGTTGCTCCTACTAAAAGAATCTTCATATTTAAGATTTACTTAACTTGTAGACCATAACTCAAATTGTAATGTATTCGTGAGAATCAATCTCCCTGAAACTTTAATAACAAAGCGCCACCAACTAATCCTATTGGTATCAGTATCCAAAAAACTGCTGCAATACTAAAAATTTCTTTAGCCATGGTTAAATTTTATGATTACTATAATTTACATTTAATATACATTTATTTGTTAAAAAAGCAGATAATGCAAATATCTTGATAATTTTTGAATATATGGATAATAATTTTAAAGCAAATATAAACTCTCCTAATTACTGGAATTGGAATGGTTTTAAAATTTGCTGGAGTGTTACAGGAGAAGATAATGAAATTCCAATTATCTTTCTCCATGGATTTGGCGCTAGTCGAAAACATTGGAGAAACAATTTAGAATATTTTTCGAGAAGGAATTGTGCTTCTTATTCTTTGGATTTAATAGGATTTGGGGACTCAGATCAACCTGGAATAAGACAAATAGGAATCTTAAATAATGAGATTTGGTGTAACCAAGTTAAAGACTTTATTGCCCAGGTCATACGACCAAAAAGTTCTAGAAAAATCGTTCTTATTGGCAATTCCCTTGGATCATTAGTGGCCTTAACATGTGCTGTTTCATTAGAAGACCAGATTGCAACAGTTATTGCATCGGCTCTACCAGATCAAATTCAGGAAAACAAAAAAAAAGTAAAAAATAAACATATATTAAAAAAAATCAAAGATAGATTCATAAAAATATTTTTTATATTTTTCCCTTTAGAGATTATTTTATTTTTAATAACCAAATTAGGGGTTATCAGACTGGGGCTATATTCTGCCTATTTCAAAAAAGATAATATCAATCGCGAACTTATAGACATAGTAACAAAACCAGTTTTAAGGATAACTTCAGCTAGATCATTAAGAGCAATGTGTATTGGAATGTCTTCAAGAGATGAAAAATTACAAGCATCCTATCTTTTGAGAAAACTAAGCGCCTCAAAAAAAGTTCCTTTTCTATTGATTTGGGGAGATAAGGATAATTTCATACCTTTGTTTGTTGGTAAAAAGATTGCAAATTTTCATAGATGGGTAAAATTAAAAATAGTATCCAATTCAGGGCATTGTATTCATGATGAAGACCCTTCAGTATTTAATAGCATCTCTTATGAATGGATTAGAGATTTAAAAACCCTTTAAAATATGAAACATACACTATCAGTTTTAGTAGAAGATGAATCTGGAGCTTTGAGTAGAATCTCAGGTCTCTTTGCCAGAAGAGGATTCAACATAGACAGCCTCGCAGTAGGCCCTGCAGAATCCAAGGGGATTTCAAGGTTAACAATGGTTGTAGAAGGTGACGATGAGACTCTTCAACAAATGACTAAACAACTTAATAAGTTATTTAATGTTTTAGGAGTGGTAGATTTTACTAATCTCGCTGCTGTTGAGAGAGAATTGATGTTATTAAAAGTTTCATCGAAAGAAGATTCAAGAAGTAATATCTTAGATATTGTGCAGATATTCCGTGCAAAAGTTGTTGATGTTTCAGATACAGCCTTAACACTCGAAGTAGTTGGAGATCCAGGGAAGTTAGTTGCTTTAGAAAAATTACTCGAACCCTACGGCATCCTTGAAATAGCAAGAACTGGT
>CACOFO010000059.1 GCA_902626435.1 uncultured Prochlorococcus sp. | reverse complement strand
TCTAAAACTTTTTTGTTTTTTATAAATTCAATAGTTCTCTTATATCTAAAGTAAGAGAGTAATTTTTCCAAAGGTGCATTTTGTGTTGTTAATTTCATAAAACTAAGTGTTGTAATTTCTTATTTTTTCTTGCAAACATCTACCTTATATTGAGATGATTTAAAAATATTACGAGGAGTTTCTTTAAATACAGAAGAAAAACAGTCGAAATTTTTATTATTTTTAATATTATTCTCTTCTGCTATCACTGTATTTACATTTAATTTTTGCAAACAAAAATTTTGTTTGTCCTGCTCATCAGAGTAATTTGAATACTTTAAACATTTCCAATAGTTGTGATTAGGTACAAATTCCGAGTGATAAAAAAGTCTTGGTGGCTGTGCTGCTAATCCCAAAACAGGTTCGACTCCAATTTTCTCAATTAATTTTGAATTATAGTAACCAAAAGCAGTCATATTCATAGCTTTTTCATAATTTACAATAGTAAAAATATTTAAAGAAATCATATAAAAAGTAGAGATCGTAAAGATAAAAAACTGAGCCATGAAAAGAATTTTCATTATAGTTTTAGAATTAATTATTAAATATTTTGTATTATTAATTTCATTGCCGAATAAATTCTTAGTCCCACAAACCAACAACAACAATGGGGAGAAATAATAATCTGCTCTTCCTTGTGCAAACATTAAAAGAAATATCAACTGCAAAAAACCTATGTTTAAATAAAATTTATTTTCAAATATTAAATTTTTTATATCCTTCCAAAATTTTATTAAAAAGAAGAATCCTGTTGCAGGGCCTAATACTGCTGCAATTTTAGAGGGACTTTTAGGAATAAATATCCATAATTGATAAAAACCATCTCTATCAAAATTTCGTAACATCATTTCCCAATCTTGAAATTGTTCATTCCCTTTACTGAAAATTGAAGAAAAGATTGGAAAAAATAAATTACCTGTTAGAAAAAATCTATAAATAAAAATGCTAATAATTGAACTTATAGATATTAAGAATATTATTAACTTACCACGTGAAAAATTCGGTTTTTTTTCAATAAATATACTTTTAAGATTAAATTTATACATAATCAGAATATCAACAAAAATTGGAATAAAAATCAACACTGAACTTATTTTTATGGAAATAGATATTAATCCCACAAAAAAAGTAATCAATGCATACCTCTTAGATGGCTGAGATTTCCAACAAAGATAAATTAAAGATAAGCAACTATCTCCAAGGAAATTTACTTTACCAATTGTCAGCCATTGTATAAATGCAGGTGAACTTATAAAAATAAGGAAAATGAACTTAGATGTTTTCCTCTTACCTAAGAACAATAAAATTGGTAATAATGGTAAATATTGTAGAACCCTTATTAGCCAAATTGATTTTTCTTGGATAAAAGTTATGTTTGCAAAATCTCCTATGCCTAGTAAACCTTGACCTAAATCTCCATCTACAAAGTGAGAATTTCTTAAATAATATTGAAAAGGATATCCAACATAATAATTTACAGTATCTGATTGATTAATGGGTCCAAATGAAGCTAGAAAAAGTAAAATAAGAATTACTGAAATTACAATTGAAAATTTTTTACCATAGTTATATCTTATTTTTGAAAAATCATATAAAAAACCACCAATAAAATCACAGAAAACTCCTTTAAATTTTCTTAAATCAACTACAACTATAAAGAGTATAAACTGTATCAAAAAAATTGGTAAATAAACTAATTGTCTAGAAATAAGTAGCATTGAAATGAGTCCATTTGATGCCACTGATAGAATTAAAGATGCTGCAAATATTACGTAGTTTTTGTTTTTATCCTGAGAAAACTCAAAATGATTTGAAAAAATAAAGACGAAATATAAAAAAGAAATAAGTATTGCAAACATTAGTTATTAAATATAAAGAAGCTTTAAATTCCTATTTTCTCCATAAGTTGTATTTGAGTATGCACCAAATAGCTCTAACCCCATCTTTCCAACCTATTTTTTTTCCCTCTTCATAAGTTCTTCCAAAGTATGAGATACCAACTTCATAGATCCTACACCTCATTCTCGCAACTTTTGCTGTAATTTCAGGTTCAAATCCAAATCTTTTTTCTTTAATTCTTATAGACTTAAGAATATCGGTTCGAAAAGCCTTATAACAAGTCTCCATATCCGTTAAATTAATATCCGTCAAAATATTGCTTAATAAAGTTAAAAACCCATTACCTAATCTATGCCAAAAGTAAACAACCCTATGAGGTTGTGCTCCCTTAAATCTACTCCCAAAAACTACATCAGCTTTATTAAGAAGAATAGGACTAATTAACTTATCATATTCGTTTGGATCATACTCTAAATCAGCATCTTGAATTATTGTAATTTCTCCAGTCACAAATTCTATCCCTTTTGATATGGCAGCTCCTTTACCTTGATTTTTGCCATTAAAAAAGACTTTTATTGATTCATCCTCAATATTTTTAAGAAATTCTTTGGTCCCATCAGTAGAAAAATCATCAATTATTATGATTTCTTTTGAATCAATGGATGATTTTTTAACCCTGCTAATTAACTC
>CACOFO010000058.1 GCA_902626435.1 uncultured Prochlorococcus sp. | reverse complement strand
AATCCCGTTCATCCTGGCTCACTAGCTCACCTTGATCCCCCACCTCTAATTTTCTCTATTTTGGGAGATTTAATTGCTGCTGGTTTAAATAATAATCTTCTCGCTTACGAGTTATCACCTAGTGTTACTTTGCTTGAGGAGTCATTATGCAAATGGTTTGCCAAGAAAATAGGGTTTAATGATTTTTCAGGTGGTATAGCTGCTAGCGGAGGTACATTAAGTAATCTAAATGCTCTTATAGCAGCTAGAAATAATGCTGGATTAGGTACAAATCCTAATTCTGTATTACTTGTTAGTGAAGATGCTCACTCTTCCTTCGTTAAATGTATAAGAGTAATGGGTCTTGATAATATGAATCTTGTCAGGATTAAAACTGATAATCAAGGTCGAATGGACATAAACGATCTCAGAAAGTCTTTAGATAAATGTTCAAAAGAAAATAAAAAAATATTTGCTATTGTTGCCACTCTTGGGACAACTGTAAGAGGAGCAATTGATCCTATTAAAGAAATAAGTGAAATCTGTAAACAAAGAAACATATGGCTACATATTGATGGTTCAATTGGAGGGATTTTTGCTATAACTTCTATTCCAATAGAAGGTTTAAGTAATATTAATCAGGCTAATTCGATAACAATAAATCCTCAAAAAATCATTGGTATTACAAAGACTTCATCATTATTATTGGTTTCAAATATGAGTACTTTAGAAAATACTTTTAATACTGGACTACCATATATATCATCTAAAGAAAATATAATAAATAGAGGAGAAATAGGCATACAAGGTTCTAGACCTGCTGAGATTATCAAACTATGGCTTGGGTTACGTTTTTTAGGCCTGAATGGAATAGAAAATATATTAAAATCATCAATTGAAAGAAAAGATTTTTTTATAAAAAATATTAGTAAAAATCAATTTGATATATATTCAGGTCCTCTTCATATTGTTTCATTCTTACCAAAGAAACTTGAGCCAAAAGACTCTGATGAATGGACTCAAACTAAAATTAATGAACTAATTAACAATAACTTTATGCTTTCTAGACCAAAATTTAAAGGTAAATATTTTTTAAGGGTTGTCATGGGAAATTACAATACAAAAAAATCTCATATTGTAGAACTTTTGAGGCTTTTAGATGCTTAACTAATGAGTATGGGTAGACAAAAAATTATTGCAATAGTAACAGGGTTTATATCTATAGCTATTTGCATTGTTTATTTACTCTTAATAACTATCTTTGATTTCAGAACTTATCTAAATGATCAATTATCCAATTTTACATAGTAAATGGAGGCAAACTTTTATTTGATTTAAAATACTTTTTCATTTCAATTTTTGAAATAGCTTCTTTTACGAAATTGTTTAAAATGTCCTCTCTCTTACTTATTCTATAGATCTTATCTACTACTTCTTGAATCCCCCCATCTCCCCAATCTTGCCCATTTTTAAAATATTCAATCAAACTTAGTCCTACTATTCTTATTAACCAGCCTGCTGTAACTGATTGTATAGATTTAGATAAGATTATTTTAGTCAAGCTTGTAGCTAAAGCAGGAGAAATAATTGCAAGCCCCCCTTTTAGTATTCCTTGTTTAGCTAATACGCTTAACAATGATGTCGCTAAATCTTTTGCATCGTTTTTTGTAAGCTTTATTTCATATATTTTTGATAATTCCATTATCATTTGAAGGTTTACGGAGGTAGTAGTAAGGAAATCAACGGCTGGTAGTGGATTAACTAGTATTACTCCTCCTGTTATCCACATATATTTATTAATAACTTTATTTGACATTAAATATCTTTGTTCTTGCAAGAAATTTTTACTTTTGATACCTAACTTATTTGATCGAAAAAGAATATTATCAGCCAATAACTCTTCACCATCATTATCGAGCGTTTCAATTATTTCTCTAAATAAACTTCCTACCTCTGGAATTAAATTTAAAGCATCTGATTTAATATATGAAGATTGTTGAGGTACTGCAATTGTTTGAACAACTGAAATTTTATTTGCTCTAGCGGAGGTTATAGAAATTATATTTTCTGTGATGAGGTTATTTTCCTCTCTAGACCTCAAATCACATTTATTAAGAACTATTATTATTTTTTTCCTTATTTTTATTAATTCTTTAATTAAATAGTTTTCGTATTTATTTATGTCCTGATCTAACACAAAAAGAACTAAGTCAGAATTAGATGCTTGTATAATTGTGGCTTTTTCTCTTTCTTCTCCTAATTTAGATGGTTCGAATAAACCCGGAGTATCTACTATATTAATGTTTCTTTTTAAGATTGGGATACGAATTTTATAGCTATTTATTTGCTTTGTTGTTCCTATTTTTGCAGATGTTTGTCCGACAATATTTTTCAATAAAGATCTTGCTATAGATGTTTTTCCTGAGGAACCTGCTCCAAAAAGAGTAACTATATAATCCCCTGTTTTTAATTGGGACTCTAGTTTATTTTTTTGGTAATTTAACAATTCAACTTTAACCTTATTATTAATTTTTTTATTAATTTTCTCGACCCCTTCCAAACTTATCTTGGCAGCACCATATGTATTTTTGAATGAAAGTGTATTTTTTTT
>CACOFO010000057.1 GCA_902626435.1 uncultured Prochlorococcus sp. | reverse complement strand
AAATTCTGAAGTTGAATCAGAGTTAACGTATTTGAATATATAGTTAATCTCAGTGTCTATTTGTTTCAAGCCTGAAGTAAGTATTTTTTGACTAAAAGAGAGAGGCTTATTTTTGTTTAATTGAATCCGAGAATCGTTTTCAATATCAAATACCCTTCCGCCATTTAAAATGGTATCAATGGATTCAATAACTTTTTCTACATTTGGATTTAAAAGAAAGCCTTCAGCATTTAAAGATGGAGTGGTTTTTGCTTCATAAAGAAGTTCACCAGAGAGTATTACTAGAAACTTTGACTCATCATATCTTTCTCTTAATTTTAATAATTCCAATCTTATAAGATCTTCTGATTGGAAATTAAGAACATTCCATATAACTAAATCCGGATTTTTATCACCTAGTCCATTATTAAAATTAATGTCTAAATTTTGATCTAGTGATGTCAACTTAAGCGATAAAGATTCTGCTATTAAGCTTGGAGCAATAATTAATATTGATTTTTTTGAAATTAATTCCAAGACTAGATTTATTATCTCTTATACAAAATTAACTAACAATTACTGCAAACACCAGCCTTAAATCAATTTTATATTCTTTTAAGCGTAGAAATTGTTTTCTAAATCAGAGTCATTTAGTCTCTCTGATGTCAATACATTATTCGCTTCGTTTATTGTAAATTTATTTTCATATAGAGCTTTACCTACAATTACGCCAAAAAGTCCGGAATTCTCAAATTTAACTAACGATAATAAATCAGAAATCGAACCAACACCTCCCGAGGCTATTACTGGAATATCTGTAATCTCAAGAATTCTTTTTATGAATTCTTCATTTGTTCCTTCTAAGGTCCCATCTGTATTTATATCCGTAACAATAAAACTAGCGATTTTAAATGATGAAAACTCCTTTACGAGATCTGTGGCTAAAATATTAGATTGCTCTAGCCAACCCCTTGTACTAACTTTTCCTTCTTTTGCATCAATACCTACAATTATCCTTCCAGGAAATTTATTTGATAAGTCTTTAACTAATTCTTTATTTTCTATTGCCGAAGTCCCCATTATAACTTTCTCAATACCATAAGAAAATAATTGTTCTATCCTTTCTTGAGACCTTATCCCTCCTCCAATTTGAATTGGTATATTAACTGTTTCCGCAATCTTTTTTATTGATTCATCGTTTGTTGGTGATCCAGTTTTTGCGGCATCTAAATCAACTATATGGATATATTTGGCTCCTTCGCTTTCCCAGAATTTAGCTTGCTCATAAGGTTCTTTGTTAAAGTCTTTTCTTTTATTAAAGTCGCCCTTAAAAAGCCTTACACACTTACCATTCATCAAATCAATAGCTGGTATTAGTTCCATAGAATCATCCTTTTCATTAATTACTTCTTAGTAGTACTATTCAATATGTAATTCTAATTAAGATTACTACTTCAATTAAATATTTTTTGAATATGAAAATTCTTGTAATGGGCGGCACTAGATTTGTTGGTAAATCTTTAGTTGAAAAGTTATTAAATCAAAATCATGATATTGATATTTTTACAAGAGGTAATAAAGCTAATCCTGAAAAAACAAATTTAATTAAGGGTGATAGAAACATTTCAGAAGATATCGTCAAGTTAAGAAATAAAAAATATGACATTATATATGATATTTCTGGACGAGAGTTAGAACAAACGAAACTTCTTATAGAAAATTTGGATAACTCTTTCCAGAGATATATATATGTCAGCTCTGCTGGTGTCTATAAAGATAATTGTGAACTCCCCTTAAGTGAAAATGATCCAATTGATCCAGATAGTCGGCATAAAGGAAAGTTTGAGACAGAAAATTGGTTGATAAAACAAAAAATTCCTTTTACTAGTTTTAGACCTACTTATATTTATGGACCAGGAAATTATAATAAAATTGAAAATTGGTTTTTTGAGAGATTATTTTTTAATAAATCCATACCAATCCCAGGTGATGGGTCTTTAATTACCCAGCTAGGCCATGTTTCGGATCTTACTGATGTAATGATTAGGTGCATAAATTTTAGAAATTCTAAAAATAATATTTACAACTGTTCAGGTGAAAAAGGAGTTACGATTAAGGGCTTAATCTATTTCTGTGCAAAAGTTCTTGGATTAAACCAAAAGGAGATTTCATTAAGAACATTTGATTATCAAAAATTAGATTCTAAATCTCGAAAGGGATTTCCAATTAGATTAAAACATTATCAAACTGATATATCTAAGATTAAAAGTGATTTAAAGTGGGTACCAAATTTTGATTTGCTTAATGGTTTAAAGGATAGTTTTGTGAAAGATTTTAATAATAAAAAAAGTGAAGGATTTAATGAAATTTCAGATCAGATCCTTTTTGATTCTTAAATAGTCTAATAAAGTCACAAAAGTCAGGAAGAATCCTAACCAATAAAAAATTAAAGCCAAATTATTCAATAAGCTTATTTTTAATGGTGTAAAAAAGGTGATTACTGAAATAAAAAAGAAAAATGTTTTAAATTTGCCCAACTGAGATGCCGGCAAACCATCTTTTGTGAAGTTCCTCAGGCTAGAGATTATTAATTCTCTAAATAAAATTAATGTTAAAGACCAGAAGGGTATTAAATTATTTTTGCAGAGGAACACTAAAGGAATTAAGTAGAATACTTTGTCACTTAAGGGATCAAGGA
>CACOFO010000056.1 GCA_902626435.1 uncultured Prochlorococcus sp. | reverse complement strand
TTGCAATTCTGATTATTGGTGTTGCTTGGGTTCTTTATTACATATTCACTTATGATCAGAAATTTAGTGGCTAGATAAATGTCAGATAAAGATCTAAGTAATTTTTTAAAAAAAATAGAGCAACTTAATCAAATTGCTGAGCTAATAAATAATAATCCCAGTAAAAAGTTGTCCCTTTCAAAATGCAAAAATCATGATGAAGTAATTAAATTAACCACTGAATGGGGTTTTGATATTGGTAAAAGGTGGGGAGAATATTAATTTATTTTATTACCAGCATTATTAAAATTGTCATCAACTTCAAATTAAATTCCTAAGATTAATAAGTATTACTTGTATTAGAGTTATGAGAGAACTTGGAGAGATAAAGTCAAATATATATAAAATAGCTGCTGTTACAGATAGAGGACAAAGATTAAATAAATTAATTTCTCCAATGTATGAGGAAAAAGCTAATGAAATGGATGAATTGATTAAGGTTCTAAAAAACTTTAGTTTTGAGATATCAGAAAAAAAATTGTCTGGAGAGTGGGAATTGATTTTTTCTAATGTTGAATTATTTCGAAGTTCTCCTTTCTTCCTTGCTATTGAAAAGGCATTAAATGATGAATTTAAAAGTAATCTTTTTTTTAAATTACATCAATTGCAAGTAGGTTCCTTTGGTATATCAACTATTGGGAGAATTGCTCAAAAGATTGATTTTGACAAAAAAGAATTTATATCTACTTTTGACACTACAATATTTGGGCTCACAACAATTCCTTTCTTAGGATGGTTCAAACTATTACCTACTTTTGGTGGAAGAGTAATAACCCTAGCAAGTGATTTAGTTTTAAGAAATAATTTACTTGAGATGAACTTACAAAAGACAAAAGTTTCCAAAGTTGATGGACTTAATAAGATTCCATTATTTAGTGAATTACTTATGGATAGATGGTATCCAGTTAAAGATATATGGAATAAACTACCTTGGAATAAAGAATCGCCAAATTGCCAAGTTTCAATTCTATATTTAGACGAAGAAATGAGAATTATGAAGGATATGTATGGGGCTATTTTTATTTATATAAGGCCTTCAATTTCTTTATTGAATTCAAATGCAATATCTAATATTTAATTAAAATACTGATTATATTAGTAGTAATTTATAAAATAAAACTATTAATAATTTATTTTAAAGATTAATTAATAAAACATCTCGCATCTTAAATACAAATAAGTTATGTTCATAATGATTATTTTTTATTATGCTTAAAATTCAAGAAAAAAATTCAGTTGTTAGAGGAATATTTTTAATAGGAGGCTGGGTCCTAGGTCTAGACAGATTCTACGAAGGAGATAAAAAAGGTGGTTTTTTATCAATCATTGGTTGGAGTATCACATTTTCTAGCTTTATATTCCTTAAATGTTCAGGTTATGAATATGTTGACGGTGTGAAAAATTCTTCAGATTATTCCCCTAACCCATTAATAATATTACCTTTACTTGCTGGAGCATATGGAGGCTTTCTAATAATTAAGAAGGCATTTAGATTAGCAAAGCAATTTGAAAATGCTAAATAACAATCCCAGCAGGCAGATTCAAGCTAGGAATCCAGATCCCTTCAAATAAAATTTAAATAAAAGAATTACTAAAAGGTTTACTATTGCTAAGGCTACTAAACCATTTCTGTTCTTTACATCTAATTTCTTGACTAAATTAGAAATGTAAACGACTGGATTTTCTGGCTCTTTATTATCCAAATTTTATTTAAATATTAATTTGACAAGAAAATATCACAGTTTCATTTGAAGAATCAAAATTGTAAAGATGAATATCCAAAAAGAAATAAATAATTTCTAACCCATAATTCCTGCACTTCTTAAAAACGCTTTACCCATATTGCCAATTACAAAAAATAGAGACAAATTAATTAAAAGGATTACTAGTAATGCCAACATTTTATAATTAGGATTAGTTGAAATGCCATCAAATCCATTATTAAGAAATCTTTTAAAAAGTGATTTGTCAATTTTTAGGTTTTTTTGCTCAGAATCAAGATTGACTTTTTCTTCTGAAGAATCTTGATTACTTGCTTTCTCAAGAAATTCTGTAAATGCCTTAACATTCTCCTCTTTTTTATTCCCCTCATTAAGATCTTTATTATCTTTATTTAAATTGGGAAACGATTCGATTGAATTATTTTCCTCAGGATTAAGTTTTGAATCTTCCAAAATTAGTAGTAAATGCTAGGGTTATATTACACCATAAAAAAAACCCACTCGATCAATTGAAGAGAGGGTTAGCTAAGGTTAAAGTTCTTTTTAATATAATAATTTATTTTAATTAAATTTGCGGTATTAGCATTATGAAGTTTTAATTTAGGTTATAGGTAGAACTTCTTTTATTACATATGTTAGATCCGAATACTAAAAAAGCATGTAAAGATGACCCCTCAATAAGAGAAATTAAAATTAGAAATATAGAACATGCTATTGAGCAAGCAGAATTGATGATAAAAGAATCAAAAATGAACCAAGAAGAATTAATCTTTTTAAAAAAGAAAATATCGGACTCAAGACAGGATTTAGAGATACTTTATTTAATGAAAATTCAATGAATATAAATTTGTGTATCTTTAAAAAGGATTGAATTTTTGCAAAGAAAATTAATTTCATATTTGAAGATTTATAAAATTCGGAGGAA
>CACOFO010000055.1 GCA_902626435.1 uncultured Prochlorococcus sp. | reverse complement strand
TTAATTGGTCATTTTGAGAAATTCCCAGGGATTGGTCCAAGAACAGCTCAACGATTAGCCTTGTTTATTTTAAAACAACCTGAAACTACAATAAGAGACTTCTCAAATGCATTGTTAGAAGCTCGTAGTAATGTTGGTCATTGTAAAAAATGCTTTAATTTGACTTCAGAAGATGAATGTGAAATTTGTAGAAATACTGAAAGAAACCAAAAACTAATCTGTGTAGTATCAGAAACCAAAGATCTACTTGCTTTAGAACGTGCAAGGGAATTTAAAGGTGTCTACCACGTTATTGGTGGTTTAATATCACCAATGGATTCTGTTGGCCCTGAACTCCTAGAAATTAGAAGTCTAGTAGAACGAGTTAGTAAGTCTGAAATAGATGAGATCATATTGGCATTGACCCCAAGTGTTGAGGGAGACACAACAAGTCTTTACATTGGAAAATTGTTGGCCCCTTTTACTAAAGTTACGAGGATCGCTTACGGTCTCCCAATGGGCAGTGAACTTGAATATGTGGATGAAGTTACACTTGCTAGAGCCTTAGAAGGAAGAACAAAACTAAATTAGAAATGGGACAAAATAATCTAACCAAGCAAGAAAAAATCTTAAGGCTTCCTTCTTGGATAAAGTTTCCTATTAGTAAAGCTTCAGAGTTCGAAAAAATACAAACACTTATCAAAAAATCAAATATTCATACCATTTGTGAAGAAGCAAGATGTCCAAATAGAGCAGAATGTTATGCCTCAGGAACAGCCACTTTCTTGCTGGGTGGATCTATATGTTCTCGTTCCTGTGCCTTCTGTCAGGTCAACAAAGGAAGACCTAGTTCAATAAACAAGGATGAATGTATTCAAGTCGCTGAAGCAGTAAAAGTACTAAATTTGAAATATGTTGTTTTGACATCGGTAGCAAGAGATGATCTTCCTGATCATGGTGCAAATTTATTTATAACCACAATTAATGAGATTAGAAAAATTGATTCGACTATAAAAATAGAGGTTTTGACCCCTGATTTATGGGGGGGGGGGCAAAAATTTTAATGAAACTAATAACCTTCAGACCGAAAGATTGAAAATGATCTTAGAAAAAGATCCAATTTGCTTTAATCACAATCTTGAAACTGTTGAAAGACTTCAAAAAGAAGTAAGGAGAGGTGCAAATTATAAAAAATCACTAAGTTTACTGAAGAAGTCAAAGGATATTGCTCCTCATATTCAAACTAAATCAGGCATAATGTTAGGCCTCGGGGAAACATTGGATGAAATAAAAAATACAATTTATGATCTCAAGAAAATAGATTGTGATCAAATTACAATCGGTCAATATTTAAGGCCCTCATTAAATCATTTGTCAGTTAAGAAATATTGGGATCCATCAGAGTTTAAATATTTATATCACTTCTCTAAGGAATTAGGATTCAAGAAAGTATCTTCTGGACCCTTAGTTAGAAGTAGTTATCATGCGGGTTAACTTTCTTCAATTAAAGAGAGTTTCTTTTCAAATTTTTTTAATATAGAAGTACATTCCCCGTTCATAAGTGTACCTGCACCTCCCCAAACCAATCTTAATAAAAGATCTACTGGGCTAGAACCAACTTCTTTTACAATTTTGAATCCAATTAATTTAAAATATCTTACAAGTTTTTTACTATATCCTTCACTATCAAAAATAGCTAAAAGTCTTGCTTTGTTGCTTGATTTTTTTTCAATCGCCCAAGCCATAGTTGTTGCCCATATTAATTCTGAAACAAAAGTAGGTGATTTACTAAGAATTCTTAATGTATCAAGCTGAATACCTTGTTTATTTAAATAAGTCCAACCTTTCATTTCGGCCCAAATCTTTATGATATTATCTTTCTGTTCTGCTATAACGATTCTAAAAAAACATAATCCTAGAGTTTCTCTAACTTGAATTTTAATTAATAGTCCAATTGAACTTGCTAATTTCTCTAATTCTTCAATTTTCATAATTTTGGGAAATTAGTCCTGATTGATTTTATGCTTCACAACTTTTAATCTGTCGATCTGTTTTTGTCTTTCTTCAAATCTTTTTCTATCATTATCATTGAATTGATTTATGCAGAAATGACATTGTATACCCTCTCTATATTCTTTTCTTTTTTGATCTTGAATTGAAACTGGCATTCCACATGCATGACAAATAGAAAAGGAACCTTTTTCTAAATTATGATCTAAAGCAACTCTTTTATCAAAAACAAAACATTCACCTTCAAATAAGTTTTTTTCATCTGTTACATCATCAAGGTATTGTAGAATCCCCCCTTGCAGATGATAGATATTTTTATAACCTTTCTTTTTCAATAAACTAGTAGCTTTTTCACATCTGATACCTCCTGTACAAAACATGGCTATATTTGCTGAACCTTTGCTTTCTAAGAGACTACCTAAATGATCATCTACCCACTTGGGGAATTCGCTAAAATTTTTTGTATTTGGGTTTATAGAATTCTGAAATGTCCCTATGGCAACCTCATAATGATTTCTAGTGTCAATGACTATTGTATTTTGATTTTTGATTAACTTATTCCAATTGGCTGAGTCAATATAAGTCCCATTATCTAGTGAAGGGTTTATTTCAGGAACGCCCATGGTAACAATTTCTTTTTTGATTTTTACTTTTAATTTTTTAAAGACTTTCTTTTTTGAAAAGTTTACTTTTATGTTCAAAATTCTATTATCT
>CACOFO010000054.1 GCA_902626435.1 uncultured Prochlorococcus sp. | reverse complement strand
GAACCTATGGAGCATACGCTTTTACATGGACAGCCTGGTTTAGGTAAGACTACCCTAGCTGTTTTAATAGCCCATGAAATGAATACAAAATGTAGGATAGCCACTGCACCCTCAATTGAAAGACCTAGAGATATTGTAGGTTTACTGCTTGGATTAAAAGAAGGTGAAGTTTTATTTATCGATGAGATACATCGCTTAAATAAATTAACTGAAGAGTTGTTATATTCAGCAATGGAGGATTTTAGACTGGATTTAACTATGGGAGCTAATAGAGGAGCTCGCTGCAGAACAATTAATCTTCCTAGGTTTACTCTGATTGGTGCGACAACTAAATTAGCCTCAATTAGTGCTCCTCTAAGAGATAGATTTGGCATATCTCAGAAAATTGAACTTTATACATATGATGAATTAAAGCAAATAATTGTAAATTTCTCCCGATTAATCAACCTTAATTTAGATGACGAAGCATCTTATGATTTAGCAAAGATATCTCGAGGTACTCCAAGAATTGCCTTAAGATTATTAAGACGAGTTAGAGATTATGCTCAAGTTGTTAAAAAAACTAATGATATCTCCGTTAATTTAATAAAAAAAGCTCTAAATTCTTACCAAATAGACGAAAAAGGATTGGATTCTTTAGATAGACAATATTTAGCATTTCTAAACCAAAATAATAATATTCCAACTGGCCTCGATTCAATCGCAGCTGGTTTGGGTGACGATTCTTCAATGTTAGAATTTGTGGTTGAGCCATATTTAATCCAAATTGGTTTTCTAACGAGAACTCCTCGAGGAAGATTGCTTACTGCTTTAGGGAAAGATTACATTGATTCAAAGAATGATAACTTTTAAAAAAGTTAAGGTTTGTTTTTTATTGATTTTTGTTTTGATCAATATTTTTTATATTGCACCATGCGATTCATTATCTTTAAGAGAGGATTTGTTTCAAAATGCATTAGATTTAAGTTCAAGTGGAAAATTTAATCTCGCTTTACAAGAATGGAATCGCTATCTCGCTTCTTATCCAGATGATGCTGCAGGTTTGAGCAATAGAGGAAACGTCAGACTTGTACTGGGAGATATAGAGGGATCAATCGATGATCAAAATAAGGCAATAAATTTAAATCCTAATGAAATAGATCCTTACATTAATAGAGGTATAGCAGAGGAAGCCTTGGGTCTATGGTCAGAAGCTAAAAAAGATTATATTTTTGTTATTTCTCAAGATAGTACAAATTTCTCTGCATTATATAATTTGGCAAATGTTGAAGGTTCTATATCAGAATGGGAAAAAGCAAGGGATTTATTTTCAAAAGCTGCTTTATATAATCCTGGATTTGCTATGGCAAGGTCAAGCATGGCTTTAGCAGATTTCCAGTTGGGAAATTTGTATGAATCTGAAGAAGAATTAAAAAAATTAATTAGAAGATATCCTACTTTTGCAGACGCTAGGGCGGCTTTAACAGCATTAAATTGGTCAAAGGGTGAATCTGGTAAAGCAGAAAGTAATTGGATAGCAGTTACTGAATTAGATCCTAGGTATAGTGATGAGGAATGGTTAAAAACAATAAGAAGATGGCCTCCAAAACCAACTAAAGATTTAATGAACTTTATCGATTTAAAAAAAGTTAATGAATAGAGATCAGCTTTTTAAAAAAATTGATTCATTTAATGATGAATTAATTAATATAAGAAGACATATCCATGCACATCCGGAATTAAGTGGACTTGAAAATCAAACATCGATTTTGATAAGTGGTTATTTAAGAAAAATTGGTTGGCACGTTAGAGAATCAATTGGTAGGACTGGAGTTATTGCTGATTTTGGACCCTTAGATAGAGGTATTATAGGCTTAAGAGTTGATATGGATGCTTTACCAATAGTTGAGGAAACTAAATTAAGTTTTTCTTCAAAAGTTGATGGTGTTATGCATGCGTGTGGACATGATTTGCATATATCGATTGGATTGGGTGTAGCAAAAATTATTAAAGATTTGAAACTTAATTTTGCGACTAGGATAATTTTTCAGCCCGCCGAAGAAATTGCTAGTGGAGCTAGATGGATGATTAACGATGGTGCAACTAATGGTTTAACCCATATTATTGGGGTTCATGTCTACCCCGATTTATCTGTAGGGACTGTTGGGATTAAAGAGGGAAGTTTAACTGCAGCGGCTGGAGAACTCAAGGTAGAGATTAGAGGAAAATCAGGCCATGGTGCTCGACCTCATGAAGGTGTCGATGCTATTTGGGCTGCGTCTAAAGTTATCTCGGGAATTCAAGAATCAATAACACGAAAATTAGATCCTTTAGATCCTGTAGTAATAACTTTCGGTAAGATAAATGGTGGTAATGCATTCAATATCCTTGCAGAAAAGGTTAATTTAATTGGTACCGTTAGATGTACTAACCTTGAATTATTTAAGAATATTGGGAATTGGCTAAATGAAAATATCTCTTCTTTAGCTCGTAGTTGTGGAGCTGACGCAAAAGTAATTTTTAGAGAAATCACTCCACCAGTGAATAATAATATTGAAATAAATAGAGTCCTTAGAGATTCGGCAATTGAGGTTTTGGGACAAGCAAATGTTATCGAATTACAAAAACCATCATTAGGTGCTGAAGATTTCGCTGAGTTTTTAAACGAAATTCCTGGAGCTATGTTTAGGCTTGGTGTTTCTAACCCAAATGGATGTGCTCCACTGCATAGTTCTAAATTTAATCCAGATGAAAGAGCTATTGCTGTAGGAATTAAAGTGATAACAGAATC
>CACOFO010000053.1 GCA_902626435.1 uncultured Prochlorococcus sp. | reverse complement strand
GCACCGTTTTTAACGTGGATATCAAAGAAGATGGTCAATATATATTTTTTACTGAACACATGCCTTTTGAGTTTGAAGCAACTCAACACTTCTTTAAGGACATTTTAAATAGTGATGTCGAGCCAATAGCACAAGTACCAGACGAAGGAGAGGGGCATCATCACCATCATGACCATGGAGGCCAAGATCCACATGTATGGCATGATCCACATAACATCATAAAAATGGGAGATGTTATAAGCAAAAGAGGATTTTCTAAAAATTGTTCGTCAACTTGCAGATGCGGGGCTTTCTTTGCTTGTGAGTAGCCATGATTGGGGGGAATCTCTAAATAACTACGATCAAGTAATAGTTCTCGATAAAAGTGTTTTGGCAGTTGGCAGTCCTGATCTAATAAAAGATAAATTAGATTCAATAAACATTAGCGCTTTAAAGTGAAATAATTTTTGTGATTAGAAAATGTACCTTTTTAAGTCTGAGATTGATAACAGTTTTGGCAAAGCCCGAAATATTCGAGAGTATGAAACAACAATTGAAATTTCTTTGGATTTGTTTTGGGTGTATGAATATCTTTTACAGGGCATCCTTCCATTTTTGATGTTTCACCACATTGAACGCAGGTCAAATGATGAATATCTCTATCTACTGGAGTATAAAGAACCTCTCCAGTTGGGAGATGTCTAGAACGGATCAAACCATGCTTTATCAGAACTTGAAGATTCCTGTAAACAGTTGTCAGTCCCATGGCTTTCCCTCCTTCTATTAATTGTCTATGCAACTCTTGACCGCTCAGCTCATCCTCGCATTTATTAAGTACTTCAAGAAGTTGTTCTTGTCTTTTGGTAATGTCAGACTTAGTTACCATCGTTTCCAAAATCTTTTTTTTGTCCCGTATTTTTGATCATACCGAATCATTCGAATAATGTCTTTTTTTAATAACAACTGGTGGCTGGTTCCATTAATAATAACTATTTTCTCAGGGATCTTATGCCCAGCTATGGGAACTGTCTTAATCACTCATAAGAGATTATTACAAGTTAATTTAATCTCTCATTGCGTGTTGCCTGGACTTGCTCTCGCATTAGCGCTTGGAATTCACCCCTCAATTGGTGGGGTTATAAGTGGTCTTCTGGGCTCAGTAATTGCGGAAAGTTTAACTAATAGAAAAAGTGAAAATTATGAAGCAGTTATGAATACAATTCTCGCTGGAATGCTTGGGTTTGGAGTCCTTATTATTCCTTTACTTGGAATAAGGATTGATTTGGAGGCTGTATTATTTGGCGATTTATTGACAGCAAATTTTGGAGATTTACTTAGAACAATAATTGCTTTTTTAGTATTTATATTTTTAATGATTTTTGGATATGAAAAGGTTGTTTATGTGGGATTGGATCCAGAAGGTGCGTCCGCAAGTGGTATAAACGTTTCTTTATTAAATCTTACTTTGAGTTTTACAACAGCATTAGTAATTGTTAGTTCAATGTCAGCAGTGGGAGTAATTCTTGTAATTGCTCTTCTTTCTACCCCTACATTGTTAGGTCTAAATAAGGCTCATAGTTTAAGAATTGCAATGATGAGGTCTTCATTTTTTGGATTATGCATCTCACTTCTGGGATTTATTCTCTCTATAGTGTTTAATTTATCCCCTGGTCCTGCAATTAGTGTTATTTGCGTTGCATCTCTTTTGATTCCTAAACTTCGCAAATAATTAAATCTTAAATGTCCAATCAGAGTTTAATGCTTTAGCTTCTGGATTGTTTTTTAAAGCTATTTCCATAGCCTCTTTTTTATTATTAGCTATAACAACTTCATCAAATTCCTTCCCATTTTTTGTGAGACTCACTTTAAAACGCATAAAAATTTGTTGGTTAATCAAAAGTTAACCACTAAGCAACAAGATTTAAATACTTTTAAAAGTAAATTGATGAAATAGAAACTTTAATTATTTTGAAGTTTTTCTACTACAGATTCTTTATCAATTTGAGCTACATCCTGTAATCCATTAGCATCAAACCAAGGAGCGTTTTCCCAATTAAATCCATCCCCAAAAGTATTATCGGGAGCCGCTACGTACCAGTGACATGATGTATCGGGAACATCTACAGCACATTTTGACCAGTCAGCTTCCCACTGTGGAACTTGTACCCACATCACAGATGCTAATAAAAAAGAAAAAATAAAATTCATAATTATCGGTTAGCAAAATTTTGAAAGATTTTTTTCACATTCTTTCTTTCTTTTCTTGTATCCCTAGTATTTAATGCCAAGTCACTAATCATATATATATTCCAAATAAATAAATGACTTTTCCAATATATTTAATTATTTTTATGTAATTACTATGTTTGAGATTTATTCATGATGCCAACTAATTTTAATATCTATTTCTTCAGATAAATTTCTTGTAACTGGACATTCTTTGGAGGCTTTTTTCAAAAAATCAACAGTTTCATTAGAAGTGTTCTCCGGTATAAAAATATCTATTATTAATTCTTTTATCTTTCTTTTGCTATTTTGTGTCATTAGTTTTTCAATATTTAAATATATACCTTTAAAATCAAATCCTTTCGATTTAGCTTTGATTGCCATAATGGTTAGCAGGCAAGTACCTAGAGATGTTGCTAATAAATCAGTTGGGGAAAAACTTTCACCTCTACCACAGTGGTCTAAAGGCGCATCCGTTCTAATAATACTTCCAGATTGTAGATGAATAGCCTCACAGTTTAAATTTCCTAAATAAGAACATTTAACTTTAGTCATTTTAAAATAATTAAATTAGGAAAATATT
>CACOFO010000052.1 GCA_902626435.1 uncultured Prochlorococcus sp. | reverse complement strand
CTCTAATCTTGATCTAGGGGAGAGGAAATTTGATCAAACTTTAGTAAGAAAACTTTTAAAAATTTATAAATTATGAGAAGTTCCTGGATTAAGCCTCGCCTTGGAAAAGACAATGTAACTCAGATGAATTTTGCGAGAAGTGGTTATATTACCGAAGAAATGGATTTTGTTGCTAAAAAAGAAAATTTACCTTCTTCTTTAATAATGGAAGAAGTGGCAAGGGGAAGATTAATCATTCCAGCTAATATTAATCATTTGAATCTTGAGCCAATGTCTATAGGTATTGCTTCCAGATGTAAAGTTAATGCAAATATTGGTGCTTCTCCTAATGCAAGTGATACCAATGAAGAAGTAGAAAAACTTAAGTTAGCTGTTAAATATGGTGCTGATACAGTGATGGATCTTTCTACAGGAGGAGTAAATTTAGATGAAGTAAGGCAAGCAATTATTCACGAATCATCTGTTCCGATAGGAACAGTTCCTGTTTATCAAGCTTTAGAAAGTGTACATGGCTCAATAGATAGACTAACTGAAGATGATTTTCTTCATATTATTGAAAAACATTGCCAGCAGGGCGTAGATTATCAAACTATTCATGCTGGACTATTAATAGAGCATTTGCCAAAAGTCAAAGGAAGAATTACTGGAATTGTAAGTAGAGGGGGAGGAATTTTATCTCAATGGATGTTACATCATTTTAAGCAAAATCCACTGTATACAAGGTTTGATGATATTTGTGAGATTTTCAAGAAATATGATTGTACTTTTTCTTTAGGAGATTCACTAAGACCTGGATGTTTGCATGATGCTTCAGATGAGGCTCAGCTAGCTGAATTGAAAACCTTAGGAGAGCTTACTCGAAGAGCATGGGCGCATAATGTGCAAGTTATGGTTGAGGGTCCTGGTCATGTACCTATGGATCAAATTGAGTTTAATGTGAGAAAGCAAATGGAGGAATGTTTAGAAGCTCCCTTTTATGTTCTTGGCCCATTGGTAACAGATATATCTCCTGGTTATGACCATATATCAAGTGCTATTGGAGCAGCGATGGCCGGTTGGTATGGAACCTCTATGTTATGTTATGTAACCCCAAAAGAACATTTGGGTCTCCCTAATGCTGATGATGTACGTGAAGGATTAATAGCTTATAAGATAGCTGCTCATGCTGCTGATATAGCGAGACATCGTGCTGGAGCGCGTGATAGAGATGACGAACTTAGTCATGCAAGATATAACTTTGATTGGAATAAACAATTCGAACTATCATTAGATCCAGAAAGAGCAAAGCAATACCACGATGAGACATTACCTGAAGAAATATTTAAAAAAGCCGAATTTTGTTCTATGTGTGGACCTAAACATTGCCCAATGAATTCAAAAATTTCTGATGAATCTCTCGATCAACTTAAAGATAAACTCGTAAAAGATAAGCTTGAAGAATGTAATACTTCAGTTTAGTTACTTATAATTCCTAGAGGATTGCCTTTGTCTGATTTACGACGTTTTCAACTGTAAATCCAAAGTTTTTCATACACTCGCCACCTGGTGCTGATGCACCAAACCTATCCATAGTAATACAAATTCCATCAAAACCTGTATATTTATGCCAACCAAATGAATGTGCAGCTTCTACTACAACTCTCTTAGTTACAATACTAGGCAAAACACTTTGTTTGTAAGATTCTTCTTGTTCTTCAAAAAGTTCTACGCAGGGCATAGAGACAACTCTAGTTTTTTTACCTAAGTTTGAAATCTCCTTACTTGCTTCAATACAAAGATTTAGTTCGCTTCCAGTACCTATAAATATCAAGTCTGGCGTTCCTTCGCAATCAGACACTATATATCCTCCCAATGCAACTTTTTCAATTGAAGTATTTTCTTGATTAGGCATGCCTTGTCTACTTAAACAAAGGGCAGAAGGTCTTTTTCGATTTTGAATAGCAAGTTTATAAGCTCCACTAGTTTCATTACCATCTCCTGGTCTGAAAACTAGCATGTTAGGCATCGCGCGAAGGGAAGGGATAGTTTCAATAGGTTGATGTGTTGGGCCATCTTCACCTACACCAATTGAATCATGGGTTAAAACATATATAACTCCTAATTCGCTGAGTGCTGAAAGCCTCATTGAACCTCTCATATAATCGGCGAAAACAAGGAAGGTCCCACCATAAGGAATAAGACCACTATTGTGATAGGCAATACCATTAAGTATAGCTGCCATTGCATGCTCTCGTACTCCAAAATGTAAATATCTTTTTTCAGGGCTATGAGATTGGAACGACCCAGTTTCTCCCTTGATATCTGTGTAGTTAGAATGAGTTAAATCTGCAGATCCACCAATTAATTCAGGTAGGTTGGGACCTAGGGCACCTAAACATATTTGTGAATGCTTTCTTGTCGCTAAACCTTTATCTTCAGGCGTATAAGAGGGGAGATCTGAGTCCCAATTTTCAGGTAATTGGCCTTTTAACATTCTTTTTAATTCGGCTCCTTCAGAGGGATACTTTCTTTGATATTCTTCAAATCTAGAATCCCATTCTTTCTGTAGGTTTTCGCCTTTGTTAATTGATTTTCTAAAATGCGCATATACTTCATCTGGTATCTCAAAAGGAGAATATTCCCAATTTAGAAACTTTCTAGTTAATGCAGCTTCTTCTTCTCCAACAGCTGCTCCATGGATTCCTGCGGTGTCAGATTTATTAGGAGAACCATATCCTATTGTTGTAGAAATTTTTATAATTGAAGGTTTGTCTGTAATTAATTTTGCTTTTTCGATAGCTTCAGTTATTCCATTAATATCATGATTCCCATCTTCTACATGTTGAACATGCCATCCATAAGCTTCATATCTTTTAAGAACATCCTCAGTAAAAGAAACATCGGTTCGTCCATCTATTGTAATTTGATTATCGTCATAAAGTGCAATTAATTTTCCAAGCTTTAGAT
>CACOFO010000051.1 GCA_902626435.1 uncultured Prochlorococcus sp. | reverse complement strand
GTAATCTTGTGGGCTTAGTTGACCGGCCCATGAATCAAAAATTTGTACTACTTGCGCTCCAGATTTTATTTGATATTTGAGATATTCACCAATAGATTTTGCAAAATGATCAAGAAGTTTATGAAGTAATTCTGGTTCTTTAAAAGCCATTGATTTTATTAAAGAATAATTTTTACTGCTTTTACCTTCAACAACATATGCCGCTAGAGTCCAAGGTGCGCCAACGAAACCTAAAACTGTTGCCTCATCATTTACATCTTTTTTTAGTGAAGAAAGAACTTGCCCTACAAAGCTTAAACTTTCACTTGGATTTAATTCTTTTAAATTTTCTATTTGACTTAGGGTTCTTATTGGTTTCTCAATTATTGGACCTTTACTTTCTATTATTTCAAAATTAATACCCATCCCAGGAAGAGGTGTGAGAATATCTGAAAAAAGGATCACACCATCTGGTTTGAAAGCGTGAAAAGGCTGCATTGATATTTCATATGATAGTTCTGGATTCTCTGACCTCTCTCTAAAACTAGGGTAACGCTCTCTTAAATCTCTATAGATTTTCATATATCTTCCTGCTTGCCTCATCATCCATACTGGCGGCCTATTTACTTTTTTACCTAACGCGGCAGAAAGAAGTAGTGGTAGATTTTCACCCATTTTTTAATTCGATTTGTTTTTAAAAATTTAAAATTCTAACTTAAAAATATTACAATGCAAAGCATATCAAAAGTGTTATGTGAACATTTATATGAAGTACTAAGTTAAATAAGCTTTATTATTTTTTTGCTTGATGTTTGAAGATACTTACGCTTAATGGGGGCAAAGCAAGTTCTAAAGCATTTTGATAATTATGAATATTGTAATTTATAGTTTCTTTCCCACCCATATTTCCTTTATTGCTGCCTCCGTATCTAGATCCATCTGAATTAAATATTTCTTTATAGAATCCTTCTAAAGGAACTCCCACCTTATAAGAATCATGAGTATTTGGTGTGAAGTTGGCAACAATGACAAGCCACTCGTTGGTATCGTTTTCTCTTCTCATGAAACTTATTACTGAATTTGATCTGTCATTACAATCTATCCATTGGAATCCATAAGGATCAAAGTCATTTTTCCATAATGCAGCTTCATTTTTATAAAGTGTATTTAGGTCGTCAATCAGGTTCCTGATACCTTTATGAGGTTCAAATTTTAGTAAATCCCATTGAAGGTCATCCCAAACATTCCATTCTTGTCTTTGTCCAAATTCCATCCCCATGAATATTGTTTTTTTCCCCGGATGAGTCCACATATAAGTGAGTAAAGCTCGTGTATTTGCATATTTCTTCCAGTCATCTCCAGGCATTTTATGTAAAAGATGACTTTTACCATGTACAACCTCATCATGACTAAGAGCAAGCATAAAATTCTCTGTGTAGTTATATGTTATTGAGAAAGTTACACTATTTTGATGGAATTGTCTGAACCAAGGATCTATCTCAAAATAATCGAGCATATCATGCATCCATCCCATATTCCATTTTAAATTAAACCCTAATCCCCCCATGTCTGTTGGTTTGGTTACCATTGGCCAAGTTGTTGATTCTTCGGCGATAGAAAGTGCACCAGGGAAATGTTGGAAGAGTACATGATTAGCCTGTTGAAGAAATTTAACGGCTTCTATATTTTCATTCCCACCATTTTCATTAGGTATCCATTCTCCATCTGGGCGTAGATAGTCCCTATAAAGCATTGAAGCTACAGCATCTACTCGTATGCCATCAATATGAAATTCTTCAAACCAATAAACGAGATTTGCTACTAGGAAATTTCTTACTTCGTTTCTGCTGTAATTAAAGATTAAAGTTCCCCATTCTTTGTGTTCACCTATGCGTGAATCTCCATGTTCATAAAGATGACAACCATCAAAAAATGCTAAACCATGCTTGTCTTTTGGGAAATGACCAGGTACCCAATCAAGAATTACACCTATGCCTTCTTCATGACATTTATTTACAAACTCTCTAAATTCATTTGGAGTTCCAAATCTGCTTGTTGGTGCGTACCAGCCTGTAACTTGGTAACCCCATGAACCATCGAAAGGATGTTCCGATATTGGCATTAGTTCAATATGAGTAAATCCCCTCTCTTTTACATAAGGTATGAGCTTTTCAGTTAATTCAGGATAAGTTAATAATCTTGTCCCAGGCTTTAAATCTGCAGCAGGAACTGGTTCTCTTGGATTCCCATTGTCTTCAAGATATTTATTATCGATTGATTCATGGAGCCAACTTCCTAAATGCATCTCATAAACTGAAATTGGCTTGTTAATTTGACTAGAGGAATCTCTATTCGTAATCCAAGAGCTATCATTCCAAGTAAAGTTTTTTAATTTTGAAACTATTGAACCATTTTGAGGCCTAATTTCATGAAGGAAACCATATGGATCAGCTTTTTCATAAATATGACCTTCTTGCGTTCTTATTTCATATTTATAAGTGTCTCCCTCTTTCATTATTGGCATGAATAGTTCCCAAATTCCCCCTAATCTTTTTTGCATTGGATGATGTCTTCCATCCCAAGAATTTACATCTCCAATTATCGAGATTGATTTTGCATTTGGAGCCCAAATACAGAACATAACCCCCTTTTGTTGCTTATTCTCAATGAGATGTGCTCCCATTTTTTCCCAAATATGATGATGATTTCCTTCTGCAAAAAGATGCCTATCAATTTCTCCCATCCACTCTTCTCTAAAAGACCATGGGTCATTTTGTGTATGAGTGATCCCTCCTCTTGAAATATTTATTTGGTAATTAGAATTTGGATCCTCAGGCAGAATTGCTTCAAAAAGCCATTTATGATTTATGCTTACTGCCTTATAGATTTTATTTTTGAAGTTTATTTTTACTTCATCTGCTTCAGGCATCCAAACCCTGATAACCCATTGCTCTTCATAAAAATGAGGACCTAATATTTTAAATGGA
>CACOFO010000050.1 GCA_902626435.1 uncultured Prochlorococcus sp. | reverse complement strand
TAACAATTTTGGGTCAATAACAAATTTTATGTTTTCAAGTTGGCTTGCAATTTGTTCCTCTAAAACTCCAAAAATTAATGAAGTACCTTGCCAATTATCAAGATTTTTTTGGAATGTGGAAAATTGCATTTCTAAAATGGATTTAATTAACTTTTAGTTATTTGTGAAAGTAGTTGCCCACCTATCGCGAGTTTCTTTATTAAAAGGTGGTAACCATAAATATATCAGTTGCTGTTCTAATTTACGTCTTAATTTTACTTCTTTAGGTACATCTAAGAAGAAACGAATATCTTGGTGACTTGAGAGATTGTTATGAGCTAGGGCTTCTTTATAGTTCATGAGGTAATTTTTACAGTCATGTTCTCCCTTCCATCTTTTATTTGCTGAATTTGTTTCTCCTATATAAAGAATTATTTTAGAACTCTCCATCGAGTCAATAACAAAATACATTGCTGGACCATTATGTATATATTGATTGGTTCTCCAAAAGTTCAATGATAATGGCTGCAGGGAAAACGGATCAATTTTTCTTTCATTGGAAATTATATTTATAGGAAGACTTGTTTGGTGCAAAGTTTTATTGTGAGTATCTTTTGAAATTTTGAATTGGTGATTATATATTCTATTTCTCCATTCAGTTAAGATTTCGCCTTTGATTTTTAGATTATTTGAGTGTTGAAAATTAATTGATGTATTAAAATTCGAACCAAATAATTCAAATTGTCTATTTTGGTTTGAAATATTATTTACGTTAAATTTTTCCAATATTCATGAAACATGTCTACTAAATTTAATTCTGAAAAAATATAAATCAAAGAATTATTTATAAACTAAAATTTATTAATGTTCTAATCAATTTAAAAGATTCTTGTTATCTTGTAATTGAGTCTTAATCTTGCGAAGTAAAAAAATAGAAATGGGATTTTTTGAGTCAGACATCATTCAAGAAGAAGCTAAAAAGCTTTTTACAGATTACCAAGAACTTATGAAACTTGGTTCTGATTATGGGAAATTTGACAGAGAAGGAAAAAAAATGTTTATAAAAAAAATGGAATCTCTTATGGATCGTTATAAGGTTTTTATGAAGAGATTTGAATTGTCTGAAGATTTTCAAGCAAAAATGACAGTAGAACAATTAAAGACACAGTTAAGTCAATTTGGGATTACTCCTGATCAAATGTTTGATCAGATGAATAAAACCTTAATAAGAATGAAGGATGAACTTGATAAAACTTCTTAAATTTAAATCTTAAAGCTTCATGTCAGATAATTTAATATTGCCATCATGGCTGTCAAGAGGAATAGAAGAATATTTTCCAATTAAGGGAACAGATCAAACCTTTTCGGAGATAATTGATCATGCGAAAAAAAATAATAAAAAATTAAGGATTAAACTTGGGATTGATCCAACTGGAACAGATATTCATCTTGGGCACAGCATATTGTTTAAAAAACTTAGGGCATTCCAGGATAATGGACATATTGCAGTTTTAATTATTGGTGATTTTACTGCTCAAATTGGAGACCCAACCGGGAAAAATAAAACAAGAGTTCAGTTATCGGCAGAACAGGTTAAGGATAATGCAAAAACATACTTAACCCAACTAGGGATGGGAAAGCCAGCTAATGAATCTATTTTAGATTTTGATTCAAAAGATAGAATAGAAATTAGATATAACAGTGAATGGTTAAAAGGGTTAAATCTTAATTCGATAATTGAATTAATGGGGAGTGCAACAGTTAGTCAAATGCTAGCTAAGGAGGAATTTAATAAAAGGTACACTTCGCAAGTTCCAATTGCTTTACATGAATTCTTATATCCACTATTACAAGGTTACGATTCGGTAGTTGTTCAATCAGATATTGAGCTTGGAGGTACAGATCAGAAATTCAATATTGCAATAGGAAGAGATCTTCAAAGGTATTTTAAACAAGACCCTCAATTTGGCGTTCTGCTGCCAATTTTGACAGGTTTAGATGGAATTAAGAAGATGAGTAAATCTGAATTTAACACCGTCGGTTTGACTGAAGATCCTCTTTCAATGTATTCAAAATTAGAAAAAGTACCCGATAATATAATTCCTACCTATTTTGAATTACTTACTGAATTAGATTTAAGTTTTCTGGAAAACTCAAATCCTCGTGAATTACAGAGAAGAATGGCTTTAGAAGTTACTACTTTATTCCATGGCTCTGAAGAAGCATTGAAGGCGCAATCAAACTGTGAAAAATTATTCCTTGGACACAAAGAAAAAGTTGGAGAAATTCCAGAGATTTCTTTAAAAGAGGTAGTTTTTCCAGTAAAGTTTTTTTACTTGTTAAGTGCTCTAAAACTTTTCAAATCTAGTAGCGAATCCAAAAGATCTATTAAAGGTGGGGGTGTAAAAATTGATAGTCAGAAAGTAATAAATCCTGATTTGGTTTTTAATTCTAAAAATGATTTGGAAGGAAAAATTTTGCAAATTGGAAAAAAAATAATTAAGAGGTTTGAAAACTGAAAGTTGATGAATAAAAGATTTAATTCAGAAGATAGAATAATATTGGCAATTGATGGATTAGATGTAAGTCAAGCAAAATTACTTCTGGAAAAATGTCCTAATATTACGTGGGTGAAAGTTGGTTTAGAGCTTTTTGTTAGGGAAGGTCCAAAAGTTGTTGAAATATTAAAAGGTTTAAATAAAAAAATTTTTTTAGACTTAAAATTTCATGATATTCCAAATACAATGCGTTCAGCATGTTTCCAAGTTTCAAAATTAGGGGTTGATATAATTTCTATTCATGCTGCAGCAGGTCTAAAAGCTCTTAAGGATTCGAAGAAAGCATCTTTAGAAGGAGCTGCCTCAGTCAATGTTAAACCACCATTTGTCGTAGGAATAACTGTTTTAACAAGCTTTTCTCTTAAAGATTTTCAAACTGATCTTGACAGAAATAATTCAATTGAAGAAAATGTTTTGAGACTTGCAAAATTGTCTTTTGATGCGGGATTAGATGGATGTGTTTGTTCCCCTTGGGAGGTAAAAATGTTGAGATCCATTTATAAGGATAATTTTGAACTT
>CACOFO010000049.1 GCA_902626435.1 uncultured Prochlorococcus sp. | reverse complement strand
TTAATGGGCGAACAGCCCAACCCTTGGGACCGACTTCAGCCCCAGGTTGCGATGAGCCGACATCGAGGTGCCAAACCTCCCCGTCGATGTGAACTCTTGGGGGAGATCAGCCTGTTATCCCTAGAGTAACTTTTATCCGTTGAGCGACGGCCCTTCCACGCAGAACCGTCGGATCACTAAAACCGACTTTCGTCCCTGTTCGACTTGTAGGTCTCACAGTCAAGCTCCCTTCTGCTTTTGCACTCAACGACTGATTTCCAACCAGCCTGAGGGAACCTTTGTGCGCCTCCGTTACCTTTTAGGAGGCGACCGCCCCAGTCAAACTGCCCATCAGATACTGTCCGCTTCCCGGATAACGGGTAAGCGTTAGAACCCTAGCTCTAAAAGAGTGGTATCTCACCGATGACTCAATAGTACCCACAAGCACTATTTCAATGTCTCCCACCTATTCTGCGCATTCAGAGCCCGAGCACAATATCAAACTACAGTAAAGCTTCATAGGGTCTTTCTGTCCGGGTGTATGTAGTCCGCATCTTCACAGACAATTCTATTTCGCCGAGCCTCTCTCCGAGACAGCGCGCAAATCGTTACACCTTTCGTGCGGGTCGGAACTTACCCGACAAGGAATTTCGCTACCTTAGGACCGTTATAGTTACGGCCGCCGTTCACCGGGGCTTCAGTCGCCAGCTTCACTAAAAGCTAACCAGCTTCCTTAACCTTCCGGCACTGGGCAGGTGTCAGCCCCCATACATCGTCTTGCGACTTAGCGGAGACCTGTGTTTTTGGTAAACAGTCGCTTGCGCCTCTTCACTGCGACCAGCTCTCGCTGGCACCCCTTCTCCCGAAGTTACGGGGCCATTTTGCCGAGTTCCTTAGAGAGAGTTATCTCGCGCCCCTCGGTATTCTCTACCACCCCACCTGTGTCGGTTTCGGGTACTGGCATTTGTGTCTTAACGAGTATAGGGCTTTTCTTGGAAGCATGACATCACCAACTTCGCTGCCGTAGCAGCTCGTACTCACGCCTCAGCTCAAGATGTTTTCTCCATCTCTCAAAGCCTCGAACGCTTGAACCAGTAACCAACATCTGGCCTGGCTAGCCTTCTCCGTCCCCCTTCTCAAAACACATCTGGTACAGGAATATTGACCTGTTATCCATCGACTACGCCTTTCGGCCTCGCCTTAGGTCCAGACTAACCCTCCGCGGACGAGCCTGCCGGAGGAACCCTTAGGGTTTCGGGGCATGGGATTCTCACCCATGTTTTCGCTACTCAAGCCGACATTCTCACTTCTATGCCGTCCACGTCCGCTTACGCTAACGCTTCACCCTACATAGAACGCTCCCCTACCATAAATAAATTTATCCGCAGCTTCGGTATAACGCTTAGCCCCGTTCATTTTCGGCGCAGGATCGCTCGACCAGTGAGCTATTACGCACTCCTTTGAGGATGGCTGCTTCTAGGCAAACCTCCTGGTTGTCTGGGCAATCCCACCTCCTTTATCACTTAGCGTTAATTTTGGGACCTTAGCTGGCGGTCTGGGCTGTTTCCCTCTTGACTATGGAGCTTATCCCCCACAGTCTGACTGCCTAGTTACACACAGGGTATTCAGAGTTCATATCGATTTGGTACCGCTTTCGCAGCCCGCACCGAAATGGTTGCTTTACCCCCCTGCTGGAGCACTAGACGCTACGCCTCAACGTATTTCGGGGAGAACCAGCTAGCTCCTGGTTCGATTGGCATTTCACCCCTAACCACAGCTCATCCGCTGAATTTTCAACTTCAGTCGGTTCGGACCTCCACTTGGTATCACCCAAGCTTCATCCTGGCCATGGTTAGATCACCAGGGTTCGGGTCTATAAACACTGACAAACGCCCTATTAAGACTCGCTTTCGCTGTGGCTCCACCATTTCCGGTTTAACCCGCCAGTGCCTATAAGTCGCCGGCTCATTCTTCAACAGGCACACGGTCACCCGATTAGTCGGGCTCCCATTGCTTGTAAGCTCACGGTTTCATGTTCTATTTCACTCCCCTCCCGGGGTTCTTTTCACCTTTCCCTCGCGGTACTGTTTCACTATCGGTCACACAGTAGTACTTAGCCTTACGAGGTGGTCCTCGCAGATTCACACGGAATTCCACGTGCTCCGTGCTACTCGGGATACAGCTAGGTCAACTTATCTTTCGATTACGGGGCTTTCACCCTCTGTGGCACGCCATTCAAACGTTTCTTCTAGACTTGTTGATCCATATTGCTGTCCCACAACCCCGATAGTCAAGACTATCGGTTTGGGCTGTTCCCCGTTCGCTCGCCGCTACTGAGGGAGTCGTTATTTACTTTCTCTTCCTCCAGCTACTAAGATGTTTCAGTTCGCTGGGTTAGCTCGCACCAACCTATATATTCAGTTGGCCGTACATGGGGTTGCCCCATTCGGAAATTCCCGGATCAAAGTGTGCTTCCAACTCCCCGAGACTTATCGCAGGTAACCACGTCCTTCATCGCCTCTGTGTGCCTAGGTATCCTCCGTGAGCCCTTTGTAGCTTGACCAATAACTTCAAAATTGAAGCATCAGCTTAATAGAATTGTTATTAATGCATTCGCACAAATAATAAATCTGCATCATTAAAGATGCTTATTGTCTTTAAAAATAATCTATGCAGTTGTCAAGGTTCTCTGAAAACAATGAAATTAATTCAATGAGTCCAGCATCTTAATGCTTTCATTAGGAAGCTAGATTCGTTCAGAATTTGATCACAACTCAAAAATTCCCTTTATCCAAATTATGGAAGAGGTGGTAATCAGTGGAGGTAAGCGGACTCGAACCGCTGACATCCTGCTTGCAAAGCAGGCGCTCTACCAACTGAGCTATACCCCCAACATAGAGATATGGGCCATCCTGGACTTGAACCAGGGACCTCACCCTTATCAGGGGTGCGCTCTAACCACCTGAGCTAATGGCCCAGGAAAATAATGGGTGTGACCTAGAAAAACTTAGGAAATGAAATTTTTAATAAATTAAAAACGTGAGATACCGATCGACCTAAGGTGACAAAATAATAATTATTAAACATTTTGTTGTCTCCCTGTTAGGAGGTGATCCAGCCGCACCTTCCGGTACGGCTACCTTGTTACGACTTCACCCC
>CACOFO010000048.1 GCA_902626435.1 uncultured Prochlorococcus sp. | reverse complement strand
TATCTTGAGTTTTAATATTTACCCCCTCAATTTTGTTTTTAGAGATTTCTTTCAATTCTTTACCAGTAAATTCAAATCCATAATGTGAGGCTATTAAGGCTATTTCATTAGCAGTGGCTACACTTGAAACTTCATCTAGTAAAGTTTTGTTTTTTTTAAGTTCAATTAAGAACTTTTTTATTTGGTCAAAAGTCATTTAAAAAAGATTAAAAAAATCATGAAGGGTAAATAGCTTATAAAGTTTCATAAAAAAAAGGAACTTTTATCCTTAAATTATTTTGACTGTAAATCAAAACATACTTACTTGCCCATTGCTCTTTTTATCTTTGTAGCTTCGTCTAATCCTTCCATAATTGTAAACGTGGAATTTTCAGTAGCTTCTTTCCTTAGTTTTGAAAGCTCCTTATATTCTTCAGATTCATAAGCCTCAACGGCTGCCCTCATTGATGGAAATTCACAAATAACAGCTAGGTTGGCATCTTCCGTTTTTTCTTTCCCTTGTGGGTCTGTATCTCTAGCAAAGACTTCTCCATTAACTTCTTTTAGCCATGGAATAACTTTGCTTACATATTCATCAAATAATTGCTGATTAACTATTCTTGCCGTTGAAAGCCAGTAACCTTTAGCACCTCTTTTATCCATTTAAAGTCCTAGATCTGTCCATTAAATATATTCATGTTTTTGTAACTTTGTAAACCTACTTTGAGCGGTTAAACATAGCCTTTTGATTAGTTAACCAAAATATTAAATAGAAAAAGAAAGCTGTTACACCTACACCAATTAATGAACTAAAAAAAAATTTAGTATCAATGTTATTTTCTGTAAACGCAAAGAATAAATGCATGGCTATCAAATAAAAAGAAATTTACACCTTTATAATTTAAATTTCTATCTTTTTTATACCAATGTAATATCGTTTTTTACCAGTACATATATAAAAGATAAAAAGTGATTTTTAAAATGAGCTTATAAGATTTTTTTAATTATCCTGATTATTTTCATTATCTTCAATTAATTCATTAGCAAGTTTTCTTAAATCTCCCTTAATTGAGACCCATGTAAAAGCGATTATAAAAATTGAAGCAGATATTGCAACAGTGATTTTTTCGATAGGGGACATTCCAAGTGCAATAGCAAACATTTCAAACTAAATAATAATCTTTCATTATATTGATATTTTTTAAATAGTTTGCATCAAATTTGTTTTTGCAATGATATTTAATTATTCAAAATATAATAAATTAGATTTAAATTACTTATCCTATTTATTGTTTCTGATTTCAATTTAATTCAGTATGATTTAGTTATGGAAAAAAAGAAGTGCCCACAATGTAAAAATTTAATTTCAAAAACTTCTCCAACATGTTTATATTGTGGAAGACCTAATAAATTTATAACTAAGGAATACGTCAATAAGAAGTGGAATAAAGATAAAAATCAAAATACTTTTGATTATATTTTTACTAATAAGTACCTTATACTTATTTTAGTATTAATATTTGCAATTGTTATTCTTATATTTAGTTAAATATCATCAATAATTCACTCTATTATTGCATCTAATACTTCTTTAGTATTTGTTGATAGTTTATTTTTTTTTATCTGCTTTATTGTTTGTACCATATTACTTTTGTAAGGTTCTGAATAATAATTGTATCTACTAAATACTTTCACAAAACGTGAAATTACGATTGGATTTAATTTATCAAAGTCAATTATCTTTTTTGCAATATATTCATAACCAGAACCATCCATTGCATGAAAATTACTATTTCTAGTCACAAAAGTATTTAATATAGCTCTTAAAGTGTTTGGTGACTTTGAATCAAACAACTTATTTTTAAATAATTTTTCAATGCTGCTTGTTTTCTCATCAATTTCTATAGATGCATTGAATGAGAACCAACTATCCAAGACGACATTATTATTTTGCCATTTATTGAAGAATATATTTGAAATAATTTTTCTTTCGGGACAATTAATCCTACTGAAGGAATTCAATGCAGCTTTTGCTAGCGTCATCGAATTACTATCTACATAATTAATTATTTTGCTTTTGATTTTCTCATCATTACTGTGTAGGAGTAGTTTCCAAATAGTTTCGATTAGTTTTCTTTCATTTTTACCTTCTGGCCATATTTTATCTAGATTTTTCTCTATTTCTTGGAGCTTAAAATATAATTCTTTTTTTAATTTGGTACCAAATAAATAATTTAACTCGTCAATAGTTTTATATATTTTTAAGGGGTCTATATTTTCCATCTCTGATTCAATTTCAGCAAATGTAGGAATACTTAGTAATTCTGATAAAAGAGATAAATTAATATCTTTATTTTTTAGAAATGATATTAAGGTGCTTATTAATTTATTTTCAATTTTCTGATCTGGTTTTTCTTCTAATCTACATAAAATGATTTTTTTATAAAATACTTTTACAGTATTAGATAGTGTAAAGAAATCTTTTTCATATTTTAAGATTAAAAATTTTTCATCCAAGGTAGTATCTGATTCCCACTCAACTGGTGAAGAGAATTCGCGAAAATAAGTTACGAAAGGGATTTGAAGGTGAGATCTTACATTCCTAAAAATAAATTCTTGCTTTTTTCTTTGCAAAATAACTGTTTTTTTTATTGTTTTATTTTTACCGCAAAATATAGCCAGATTTATAGGAATTATTAGGGGCAAATCATTATATTGGTTCTTCTTTATTGGATTACTTTGAGAGGCTTGAATTGTAAGTTTCTCCTCTGTTTGATCCCAGATTCTCTTGAATTTTACTTTTGGGGTACCATTTTGCTTATACCAGACTTTAAATTCTTTTGGATCGATTTCCTTATTGTGCTCTAAAATTTTATCGACAAATTGGTCTATTGTTGCTGCCTTCCCATCATATGTTGAGATGTAATTACTAAATCCTTTATAGAAATTTTCATCTTTCACAAGATTTTTAAGCATTCTAATTATTTCTGATCCTTTTTCGTATATCGTGGTCGTATAGAAATTGTCTATTTCTTGATATTTTTCTGGCATTACGGGATGCGATGTTGGCCCAGAATCCTCTCTAAATTGATTTCTTCTAAGAAATTTTGCATCTTCAAGTCTCTTGATTTCATGATTATGAAGGTCTGCAGTGAATTGTTGATCTCTGAATACTGTTAAACCCTCTTTTAGAGATAATTGAAACCAATCCCTACAAGTTACTCTATTACCCGTCCAATTATGGAAGTATTCATGGGCAATAACACCCTCTATTCTTTCTAATTCCTCATCAGTTGTTGTTTCAGAATTAGCGAGTATTAGTTTTGAATTGAAAATATTGAGACTTTTATTTTCCATTGCTCCCATATTAAAGTGCCTGACTGCAACTATATTGAACAATGATAAATCGTATTCAAGGTTATATTTATTCTCATCCCATCTCATAGATTTTTTTAAGGAATTTATTGCATGTTGAACATATTTTTCATCGCCATACTCAACAAAAATATTTATGTTTACTTTTTTATTCGATTTTGTTATGA
>CACOFO010000047.1 GCA_902626435.1 uncultured Prochlorococcus sp. | reverse complement strand
CAGCTCTTTTAGTTACAATAATACTAGCTTTAAAAAAGTTTTCAAATTCTTAATTACGTCAAAATTTAAATTTATGGAGCAAATTTAGATGCAGCAGGTAAAAAAAGTTGTACTAGCATATTCTGGTGGTGTAGATACTAGCGTTTGTATTCCATATTTAAAGCATGAATATGGAATTTCAGAAGTGATTACTTTTGTAGCAGATCTTGGACAAGGCGAGGATTTAGAACTTATTAGGCAAAAAGCTTTAAATTCTGGTGCATCTAAATCAATCGTTGGCAATTTAGTCAATAGTTTTGTTGAGAGATATGCTTTCCCAGCCATTAGAGCAAACGCATTATATTTAGATAAATATCCTTTATCTACTGCTCTTGCTAGGCCTTTAATTGCTGAAAATCTCGTGAATATTGCCAGAGAGATTAATGCCGATGCAGTAGCTCATGGATGTACTGGTAAAGGGAATGATCAAGTTCGGTTTGATTTAGCAATAAATGCTTTAGGCCCTGATTTAAAAATAATTACTCCTGCAAGGGAGTGGAACATGAGTAGAGAGGAGGCAATAGTGTATGGAGAAAAATACGGTATTCCTGCGCCAGTATCAAAAAAATCACCATACTCAATAGACGTTAACTTACTTGGTAGGAGTATTGAAGCAGGCATATTAGAAGACCCAATGCAAGAAGCACCTGAAGATATATTCTCGATGACATCATCAATAGATAATTCACCTGATTCTTATCAAGATATAGAAATTGTTTTTAAAAATGGGTTTCCGGTAGGAATTAATGATGAATTTTTAAATCCATTAGAGATTATTCAAAAAACTAATAATCTTGCAGGTAATCACGGTTTTGGAAGAATAGATATGATTGAAGATCGAGTAGTAGGAATTAAAAGTAGAGAGATTTATGAAACGCCTGGTCTCTTACTTTTAATCAAAGCTCACAAAGAATTAGAGAGCATAACGTTAAGTCCCGATGTTGTCGATTTTAAAGGAATAGTGGAAAAAAAATGGGGTCAACTAGTATATCAAGGTTTTTGGTTTGGACCTCTTAAAGAGAGTTTAGAAGCATTTATATCATCGACTCAAAGTTCAGTTAATGGAAGAGTAAAGATTAGGCTTCATAAGGGGAATGCAATAGTAATTGGGAGGATGTCGGAAAATAATTCACTTTACAGGGAAGATTTGGCAACTTATAGCAAAGATGATGTCTTTAATCATTCTCTAGCAGAGGGTTTTATTTATATGTGGGGTATGTCTAATAAAATATGGGCCGAGTTAAATTCAAAAACAAGAGATTAACATTTAAGATTCTGTATTTTCTTTAGTTTCAGTGTTATCTTTTCCCAAAGTTGAAGTGTCTGCACTTTCTACTGGTTGTTTTTCTTTAGATTCAACTTTGACATCTGGATTGGCTTTATTCTCTGATTGAGATGTACTCTTATTCGAAGGTCTTGGGGTTGGCAAAGGACCTTCTTGTTTAACGGTCATGTATCTAATAACATCTTCACTTAATCTCATTGCTTTTTCAATTTTGAAAATATGTTGCCCATCACCTTGATGACTTAGTTGCACGTAAATACCTTCTCTATGTTTTGCTATTTGATAGGCTAATCTTCTCTTACCTCTCATTTGACTATCAAGAATGGTACCGCCAAATTCTTCTAAGAGTTTATTGTATTTATCAATGTGATTAGTTACTTCATCTTCCGCAATGTCTGGGCGGAGGATATACATGGTTTCGTAATAAGATTGTTGATCAGTCATGGTTTCAGACGAGGTCTTTGGCTCATAAATTTGTGTGATGAGCGTCTGTTCAATATTAACGATACATTATGAGAGGCAATTTCTTAAAAATTAGGATCATTTTTTTAAAGATATTTTTTTAGTGCATCATTCATTACATGAAAAGGCACTTCTAAACCATCTGTCCAAAATGATATTGATTTCATTCCTTGAGCAACAAGCATTTCTAAACCATCTATAGTCATGCATCCTTTTTTGGCGCTAAGTTTTAATAAAGGTGTTGGAGCAGGATTGTAAATTAAATCATAAACAATTGTTTTTGAGTTAAGAGATCTCCAAAATGCTTCGCCATATGGCAATACATTATTTATAGATTTAGTTGTTTTCATCCCTACTGGTGTTGTATTTACAATCAAATCTGCTTCCCGAATTAAAATTTGGGCTTGATCATCATTATTTAAAAACCCCTGCAGTTGAATTTGATTATCAAAGTTTTTTATTAATTCATCTAGTGATGATTTGTTACGTGATATTACTGAAATTGTTGAAAGATTTAAATTTATTAAACCTTGAATAACAGATCTTGCTGCGCCCCCTGAGCCAAGGATTATTGATTTTTTCTTTGCTAAGTTTAAATTTTTTAATGGATAAATAAATCCCTCTACATCAGTATTAGTTGCGCTCCATTCTTTTTCAGAATTTAATTTCAGAGTATTAATTGCTTTAAGTTTGTTAGCAATAGGTGAGATTTCACTACAAAGGTGAAATACTTTTTCTTTGTGTGGAATTGTAATGTTTAAACCTTTGCAATTAATCTTCTTAAAAGAATTCAGAACTAATTCTAGATCTTCATCCTCACAGGGTATAGCAATATAGATTAAATCTAAGCCTAAATATTGAAGGGCAGCATTTTGCATAATTGGAGACAAAGAATGGCTTACTGGATTACCAATTAATGCTATAAAAGATGTCTTGCTTGAAATCATGTTTAGATTTTTTTCCTTAAAAATACTGATCTGTTCGGGAACCACACCCCGTCTTTGAGTAACAATAATGACGACGATGACCGATTATGGAGAATAACAAATATTGAGAATTTACCCATGGGTAAGGTTGTAGGAATTGATTTAGGAACAACTAATAGTTGTGTCGCTGTAATGGAAGGTGGTAAACCTACTGTAATAGCAAATGCAGAGGGTTTCAGAACTACTCCATCAGTTGTTGCATATACAAAAAATCAAGATCAACTTGTTGGACAAATAGCAAAAAGACAAGCTGTTATGAACCCTGAAAATACTTTTTATTCTGCAAAACGTTTTGTTGGTAGAAGGGTTGATGAAGTTAATGAAGAATCTAAAGAAGTTAGTTATTCTGTTGAAAAATCGGGTTCTAGTGTTAAATTGAAATGCCCTATTTTGGATAAGCAGTTTTCCCCTGAAGAGGTAAGTTCTCAAGTTTTAAGAAAGTTAGCAGATGATGCAGGTAAATATCTTGGTGACAAAGTTACACAGGCTGTAATTACAGTTCCAGCTTATTTTAATGATTCCCAACGTCAGGCTACTAAAGATGCTGGAAAGATTGCAGGTTTAGAAGTCCTCAGAATTGTTAATGAACCAACTGCTGCGGCTTTAGCATATGGTTTGGATAAAGAAAATGAAAAAATTCTTGTTTTTGACTTAGGTGGAGGCACTTTTGATGTCTCAGTTATTGAAGCTGGTGATGGAGTAACTGAAGTTCTATCTACATCTGGAGATACACATTTAGGTGGTGATGATTTTGATCGATGCATCGTAGATCATTTAGCTAATACTTTTAAATCAAATGAAGGAATTGATCTCAGACAAGATAAACAAGCTTTGCAAAGATTGACTGAAGCTGCAGAAAAAGCAAAAATAGAGCTCTCAAATGCTACGCAAAGTGAAATAAATCTACCTTTTATTACAGCGACGCCCGAAGGACCAAAACATTTGGATTTAAACCTTACTAGAGCAAAGTTCGAGGAATTAGCAGCTTCTTTAATTGATAGGTGTAAGACCCCAGTTGAGAGA
>CACOFO010000046.1 GCA_902626435.1 uncultured Prochlorococcus sp. | reverse complement strand
TAATATTTCCAATTTTATTCATTTATGCATCTAAAAACCTTGATGCTAAGGGAGTTTTCGAATGGATGATGGAAAAACCCAATGATTGGATAGGTAAAAAATAAGACTTTAAAAATTTATTTTTTTTAGTTAAATTTTAAATTTTCTAAACTCCTAATATCAAAATCATAAACTTGGCAATTATTTTCTAAATCATTTACTATTAAATTTCTTAGTAGTGAATAATCTATCAACTTATTGAGTTTATTATTTTTAAATTCCTTGTTAGTCTCTCCAATAGCAAATGCCAAAGCTCCTTCATAAGAAATACCGAATTTGGTAGTGTTGCAATAAGTTCTAGTAAACTTATTAGAAATCTTTTTGGTAAACTTTTCAAGATTTTTTGAAGAAGTCTCTAATGAGTGAACTGGACTAATAAACAGAAGCAGCAAAAATAAAATGAATATCGTAAAAACTCTTTTGATCAAATTAATTTATAAATGCAAATTTAATATAGTTTAAAATTTTGTTGTGGCGAATATATTTTATTAAAAATATAGAAATTAAAAATTTGATAGCCTCAACTGATTCATATTTTGGAAGATAAAAACTCTCTAAATGAGTATTTTAAAGTTTGAATTTTTTTTGGTAGTTTTTCTAAAAAGCGCTTAAATAATTTTGGCATAATGAAAAATCCATCTCAATAATTCTTAGATAACAAATAATACTTAGGTATTCAATAAATAGTTATCCAAAAATAAGTAAATTAATTATTAAATATACAGATGAGCTATGGAAATGTATTTGAACATGAATTATTGTTTAATTAAGTGATAAATACAAAATTAATATGGCATTACCAGAACTTATTTATGCTCCTTTAGATGGCGGGACAATACATAGATATGAAATTAGTGGTGGCAAGAGAAAATTCTTAAGATTTATAGGTTGTTATTTGGGTCAATGCAATTTCCACAAAAATATAGATGATGCTATTGATTACATAAAAAATCTGAAGGAATCACAAAAGATACAAAAATAATGAAATAAAGATACATAAGCACGATAGGGTCTCAACATTTTCTAAGAACTAAATAATTATTGCTACAAATAATAGAGAATTTTATTTTTATGAGAAATTGATTATTTACTTGGGTTATAGTTCCGAAAGATAAACAGTCAATTAAAAAAGAAATTAATTTATGGAAAACAGACAAATTAATTTTTTTAAATCAAAAGACTTTAATACCGTTCTTAAGCCATTTAAAAAAGGAACGGTAGTTAACATTGACTCGTTAGATATTAGAGAAAATCAAAATGAGCTAAAAATAGGCTTATTTGGTTGGTATGCAATTTGTCCATCAAAAGAACTTAAAAAAAATAAACTATACTATTTCTCACTATATGATGAGCCTCTTGTTCTTTATAGAGATGAGAATGAAAACGTAAGGTGCATTAAAAATATTTGTCCACATAGGGGAGCTTCCTTTTTTGAAGGAAAATTATCAGATGGAGTTATAACCTGTCCATATCATGGAGCTAAATTTTCATCTGGAGGAAGTTGCCAAAATCTCGATAGAATAACATGCCGTCACATTGTTGATAATAACTACGATAACTACGCCAAAAGAATTCACTTATATCAATATAAAGCTTTAGAAAAGAATGAATATATTTTTGTACATTTTTCTAAAAAATCTGTCACTGATTTAAAAAATATAAGTGAAGATTCACCTATAAGTAATCACGATTTACTTGATAATGGTTTTTCAGATAAGGATTATGTTTATGAAGAGGCATTAGTTGACTTCAAGTGTGATTGGTCAAGGATAATTGAAAATCACTTAGATATCCTTCATCTTTTTTGGGTTCATGGCGATACAATCCCTGATAAAGATGTTAATAAAAACGTGCTAGTTAGTTTTAACCAGAAATTTAATATTACTCCAAAATACATCGAAAGTATTTATTACTACAAGAATGAACCTACAAAAGAATTTATCCGGATAAAATACATAGCACCAGGAAGGATATTAATTTATAAAGGGGATCCTTCTAAAGCTAGATATTTACAAGTTTTAGATCATATTCCATTGGGTCATAACAAGGCAAGAGTGATAGTGAGACATTACAGGAAATTCTTAAAAAATAAAATACTTAATAACCTCATGTTATTTAAAGAGAATCAAAGAAAGATTTTTTATAAGATATTCGATGAGGATTATATGATTTTAAAAACACAAACATATAACCACAATATGGAATTTATAAGTAAGGATGAAATAAAATTATTGGGAGAGGACAGAATAATAAATTATTTTTGGAAATGGTACAAAAAGTCTGAAGATAAAGATGAACCATGGAAAAATAATGTTAAAACCCAAAATCTTGATGTATATGACAAAGTGATATTGAAATATCCTCCGGAGATAAAGAAGTTAGAAGTTATAAATAATATAGATATTATTAGAAAAACATTTGTTCGATTTGCTGCTCCGCTGATATTTTTTATGTTATTAATATAATTTTGAAGAAAGTAAACAGACCTTCATGGTTAAATTGGCTTTATCTTTTTATATTTATTTTAAGTTCAATTCAATTAATCATATTTTGGAGCAATAAGTTTTAGTGCTGAATAAATTTTGGTTTGAAGCAAAAAATATTAATTGTTTTAAAAATGGATTTCGAGTAATAAAAAATTTAAATTTGAAGATCTCATATTCTGAGAACGTAATATTAATTGGACCAAATGGTTCAGGTAAATCATCATTAATAGAAGTTATTAATCGAAACATATACCCAGTAATAAATAATGAATCAAAACTGAAAATATTTGACAAAGAACTTATAAATTTATGGGAACTGAGAAGTAGAATAAGCACTGTAAATAATGATATTAAAAATAGAATAAATCCAAATTTAAAAGTTTTAGACTTAATTTTAAGTGGACTATATGGAAGATATTGTTACATACCAAATAAATCTGAAAGAGATCTTTATAAGGTGGAGAATATTATGAAAAAAATGGGTATATCAAATTTATCTAAAAAAAATTTTGCATATTTATCAGATGGAGAAAAACAAATTTCTCTTATTGCAAGAGCTTTAATCAAAAAACCAGATATACTAATTTTAGATGAGCCAATTGCAAATTTAGATTATAAATCAAAGTTTTTTGTAATTGATAAGATTAATGAATTATCAAAATTAAATACCAAAATATTTTGTGTAACCCATAATATTTCAATGGTCACTTCAATTTTTAATAGGGTCATAATGCTAAAAAATGGTGAGATAATTGCTGATGGATATCAAGACAACGTTATTAATAGTAAAAATCTTAAAAAGTTATATGGAATTGATGTAAAAGTATTTAAAAATGATGAATTTTGGAATATTAAAAGATTATCTAAATGACTATAAAAATAAAAATCACGATAGCAAGAAAAATCAAATATTTCTTTTTTATAAATGAATAAGATTTATTTTTATATAAGGATGAACCACATTTAGAGCACACAATTTTTCCTCCTAATGATCTATCTGAAACGAATGAGGAATTTCCACAATTTAAACAAACTCTATTTACGCTCATCAATAAAAGATTTTTGAGAATTCTATTTTAATTATATTCTTAAAAACTATGTAAAGAAAAACTTCAAAATAGATGATGATAATGAGAATCTGTTGCAATAAGCATTTTTGTGATGCATAATTATTAATAATTCTCATTATCATATTTAATTTAATGAATTTCCATAATTATGGAGAATCCCCTTCTAAAACAGTAAGGATAATAACTGGACAATCCGTTTTAATAGACCCTTCATCAAGACCAAAGGGTACCTGCTTAGAAGTTGAAAGTGGAATAGCAAGGGTTTACTGTCCCTGCGAAGAAACTGAGGGTATGACTCTTGCGTTTTTACAGTCAGGTGATCAATTAAGGACAGACCTTCTGTGTAGCGATGGTGTCTGTGTTGAAGCACTTACAGATTTATCTTTTCATAGCAATGTGAACATTGATGATAATATTGGTTTCGATGCTGTAAACGAGTGGACTTTGCAACTCCTTAGAATTAGACACTTAGGGAATGCGGAGCAAAGATTACAAGCATTATTTTCAATACTAGTAAATCGTTTAGGAAGAAGATGTGGTCAATGGTGTGAGCTGCCTTTTAGACTGACTCATGAAAGGATAGGTGAATTAATTGGCTCAACTCGCGTAACATCAACAAGATTAATTTCAAAATTAAGATCATCTGAGTTATTAATAGCTCCAATTGGGACCCAAACAGTAAGCGTTGCGCCTTCTTTTGTTGAAACATCTCCAATTTAGTAATATGAAGGAATCACATTCAATAACTAATAATTTGTTAATTGAGGTTGATGTATTAACTAATAGACTAAGGAATAT
>CACOFO010000045.1 GCA_902626435.1 uncultured Prochlorococcus sp. | reverse complement strand
TAAAATTTAAAAATTTTTTAAATTCGTCTTTTCTTTCTAATACACTGCTATCATTGAATTAATAGATTAATTTGATTGATAAATTTGTTTACATTAATTCAGCAATCTTTCTAAATTATTGAGAGAATCGTATTACTGAAATTTAATTTTTATTTAATAGTCCGTAAATATGAAAATCTCAATCCTTTTAATTGAAGACGATCGTGATATGCGTGATTTAGTATCTAGGCACTTAGAACATTCTGGTTTCGATGTCCAAAAAGCTGAAGATGGAATTAAAGGTCAAGCATTAGCACTTCAATATTCCCCAGACTTAATACTCCTAGACTTGATGTTACCAAGTGTTGATGGATTGACTTTATGCCAACGTCTGAGAAGAGATGAAAGAACTTCAAATATTCCTATTTTGATGATAACAGCATTAGGAGGCCTTAAAGATAAAGTTACTGGTTTTAATTCTGGAGCTGATGATTATATTACTAAACCTTTTGATCTAGAAGAATTACATGTACGCATCAAAGCTTTATTAAGGAGAACAAATAGAGCACAGTTAAATTCTAGTAATCAGCAAGAAATTCTAAATTATGGTCCTCTTACTCTTGTTCCTGAAAGGTTCGAAGCTATTTGGTTTGAATCTCCTGTTAGACTAACCCATCTTGAATTTGAATTGCTTCATTGTCTCTTACAAAGACATGGACAAACTGTATCACCAGCATTGATTCTTAAAGAGGTTTGGGGATATGAACCTGATGATGATATTGAGACAATAAGGGTGCATATTAGACATTTACGTACTAAGTTAGAACCTGATCCACGTAAGCCTATATATATAAAAACTGTTTACGGAGCGGGATATTGTCTTGAATTACCTATTGGTTCTCAAGTTGAAACTGCCAAGCAAGAATTTGTAAAAACAAGAAATCCTGATTTAATAAATTCTTCAATTGATTAACTTCATATATTTTCCATTGAAATTTTTAAAAAAGTAATTTCCCATGCCAACCTTGGTTGAATATTTCTTTTCAAGAAATATTTTAAATATTCGAGCTTTTTAACTAAACTAATATTTTTTGTCTTTCTCCACCACATAGTTTGAATTAAATTTACTAAACAAATTTGTTGATAAATTTCTAATTTTCCCGATATTAATTGTGATATTTCTAATATTTCTAAACTATTTTTTATTGGATAATGTAATTTACTTATGATTTCATCCGAACAATCATTCAAAATTTCAATATTTTTAAATAATTGATTTGGGGATCCATTGGCTGAGTTTATTAAATCTTCAAATTTGAATTTTGTATTAATATTTAATTTAGAAGTATCTAAATAATCTTTCAAAATAGACTTTATCTGTTTATTAGAAAAAGATCGAAACCTGACTATTTGACATCTTGAGATGATCGTATCTAAAAGTAGGTTTAATTTTGATGTTAATAAAATAAAAATGCCATTGCTAGGTTCTTCTAGAGTTTTTAGAAGGCAATTTGACGCTGCTTCGTTTAGAAGGTGTGCATCAATAATTAAAACAATTTTTTTGTCTGAGTTTATTGATTTTTGCCCAAGAAAAGTTTTTATATTACGTATTTGCGCAATTTTAATAATCTCAGATCCACTTGTAGTTGTTTTTTCCAGATCCGAACTTCTTGACCTTTTAGTTGCCAAAAGAGAATCAGGTTCGATAATTAGAAAATCAGGATGATTATTGTTGATAATTCTCTTTTCAATATTCTCGCTTGGTGAAGATTGTTTGAAAATCTCTTTTATAAATCGAAGTGCAGTTTGCTTTTTACCTAATCCTTCAGCACCATAAAATATATAACCATTAGCAAACAATTTGTTTTTAATTATATTGTTAAGACAGTTATAGACTTCTTCATTAAACAGAAAATCTTTTTTTTTGACCTCAATCATTTTTTATTAGAAAAATTTTTTAGAACTGTCTCTTTAATTTCTTTAGAAATAGTTTTAATGTCTTGTGAGGCAGATATAACTTTCCAGTTTTTTTCTTTGGCAATTAGTTTGAATCCTTCATTTACTTTTTCTAAAAATCTAATACCTTCTGATTCTATCCTATCTGGAATTTCATTCTTTCTTCGGAATAGGCTCTCTTCTGGAGAAATTTCTAAGAAGAAAGTTAGATCAGGAGATTCTCCTTGACACACAATAGATTCAATATTCTTAATTATTTCTAAATTTATATTTCTTCCATAACCTTGATAAGCCAAAGTGGAATCTGAAAATCTATCACTTATTACCCAATCATTTTTATTCAAAGCAGGTGAAATAATTTTGGAAACGTGTTCAGCTCTATCCGCTGAATAAAGCAAAAATTCCGCAAGCGATGAAGGCTTATTTTTTTCATTATTATCAAGAATTAGTCCTCTAATTTTTTTTCCTAAAAGACTGCCTCCAGGCTCTCTTGTTGTGATTAATTTAGACCCTTTCTGTATAAGACCACTATGAGGTAGCCATTTGGATAGTTCATCTATTTGGGTAGTCTTACCACATCCATCAATACCCTCAATAACAATAAATTTTCCTTTCATTTAATCTAAGGATAAAGCATTAAATACAACTGTAATGGAGCTAGTAGCCATCAATAATGCTGCTATTGAGGGTGTAAGAAGAATTCCGTATTTAGGAAATAAAATGCCGGCGGCTAAAGGGATAGCTAATAAGTTGTAACCAAAAGCCCATGTGAGATTTTGTTTTATTTTTCTTATAGTTTTTTTTGCAAGATTCAAGGCGTAAGGTAATCCATTTAGTTGATCTCCCATTAATACTACATCTGCATTTGCCTTGGCTATTTGGGTTCCTGATCCCACAGCAATTCCTAAGTCTGAGGATGCTAAAGCTGGGACATCATTAATACCATCGCCAATCATTGCTACTTTATTATTAATTTTTAGATTTTCAATAGTCTTTAGCTTCATTTCAGGTAGAAGATCCCATTCTACTTCTGTTTCTTTACAACCAATTTTTTTTGCTAAAGCTAAAACTGTTTCTTTTCTATCCCCACTTAAAATATTGATTTTAAATTTGTTATCTCTCAAATTTCGAACTGTTTTAATCGAATCATCTCTGAGTAAATCTCCTAACAAGATAAACCCTAATAATTTATCTTTGACACTTACTCCAATGATGGTATTCGTTTTTGTCTCTTCATTCTCAATGACTTTTTTTGCATCACTATCAATAATTATTCCTTTGCTTATTAGCCATTCAACATTGCCAATATTAATAATGCCATCAATTGAATCAAGTTCGCCAGAAATACCTCTACCTGAATGGGTAAAAATTTCTTTTATTGGAAATAGACTTAAATTTTGTTTTTTTGCCTCTTGAATTAAGGCATCCGCGATTGGATGTCTGCTTTCCTTTTCCAAACTGGCAGCTATTCTTAATAAAAATGAATGATCATCGGTATTTTTGTAGTCAACAATGAAAGGCTTACCTTTTGTTAAAGTACCTGTCTTATCAAAAATAATATGATTAATTTTTGAAGCCATCTCTATTTTGTCCCCTCCTTTAAATAAAATCCCTTTTTTTGCTGCTTTACCTGATGCGACAGTTATTACAGTTGGAGTCGCTAAACCTAAAGCACAAGGACAAGCTATTACTAAAACAGCAATTGACAATTGAATCGCTAAACTCAGGAAATTCTCAGCATTACTACCAAGCGAACTATGAAGTGTGTGGCTTGAGTGCGTTATGAATTGATTCTTATGACTTAATAAATCAGGCCAAATGTTTCTTGCGCCCTTCCACCAAAAGAAGAAGGTTGAACTAGCAAAAATAAGTACAAAGTAAGTAAATTTGCCTGCAATTTCATCAGCAATTCTTTGAATCCCAGGTTTTCTAGCGTTTACAGACTCAATAAGATTTACTAGTTTTGCAAGAGATGAATCTCCTCCGACCTTTTGTACTTTAAGTCTAAGAGTTGAATTTAGATTTAAAGATCCATTAGATAGACTGTCACCTTTTTTTACTTCGATAGGTTTGGATTCTCCAGTAATATGTGAAACATCAACATACGAATTACCTTGTTTAACAATGCAGTCAGCAGGTATTCTGTCTCCTGCTAAAACTTGAATTTCTTGATCAGGTCTTAAAGTGTTTACTCTTATTGACTTTATTTGATTATCTTTTGTGTAGATACTTGCCATTTCAGGTTGAAGATCTAATAACTCTCCAATGGATGAACCAGTTTGATATCTTGCCCTTTCTTCTAAGAAACGGCCAATTAGTATAAAGCCTAACAGCATAACTGGTTCATTAAAAAAACAAGGAAAACCAGTGGCAGGAAATATTAGGGATAAAATACTTGTTGTATATGCACTAGTTACTCCAAGGGCTACTAAAGAATCCATATCCGGACGGTTCTTAATAAAAGATTTAAAGCCATTAATAATTATT
>CACOFO010000044.1 GCA_902626435.1 uncultured Prochlorococcus sp. | reverse complement strand
GTGTCATAACCTCGTTGAGGTTGTATTAATAATGTTATTTTTCCAAATCTTAGACCATTTATTGAGAAGCCTTCATTATCAAGATCGATCGCTTCAGATGGTGTGCCCCAACGATTGACAATAATATTTTTTGGATCAAGTTCTAAATCATTCCAACATTTTAAATAATCACTAAGTGGTAAGTAATCTAATGGTTTATTATTTTGAGATTCCATATCATTAGTTCTAGTTTTTATAAGAATTGACATTAATTTCGAAGAATCTTGGGGATAATTACAAGATCCAAGGTCATAACCTTCTTCTTTTAGCCAGTTAAGAATATTTATTATCGAAGATGGTGTATTTAGACCAACACCATTACCGATTCTTCCATTCTTTACTGGATAATTACTTATTACTAAGCAAATCCTCTTATCAAAATTATTAAGTTTTTGAAGTTTCACATAATTTGTTGCAAATTTTGAAATCCATTCAATACCTACTTGATCAGCTTTGTAAGTACTTATTTCAGTGTAAAGTGAATTTTTTTTTGAAATTATTTCTTTAAATGCAGAAGGACAAGTAGTAATTCTTCCATCAAATTCTGGAATAATTATTTGCATTAATAAATCAGTTGAATTCATTCCAATGGATGAATTCAACCAATTTTTTCTTGATTTATTAGAAGAAAGAAGCTGAATGACTGGGATACTAAGAGAACTAAAAATATTAGTAGAATTTTCAACTAATTCATTATTTTTGATTTGAGATGAAGAAAAAGCAGTTGTGGTAATTATTATTTTAATATTTTCTTTTTTAAAAATTTCTATTAATTTCTTTTGAATAATATGATCTTTTAGAGTTGAAATAAATAATGTTTTAGGGGATAGTCCGCATTTTCTTAACTGCAAGTTAAGTTTTTCGTTTACTTCAATTTCATTAGCCAAAAAAAGCGATTTATAGGATATTATTCCTATTTTTTCGCCATTTTCAATTTTCCAATCATACATATAAGGATCTGCATAAAAAGAAATCTTCAAAAACTTAGCGGGAATTAATGTTTCATCTACCTTTAGATAATTTAAAGCATTAAGAAATTTTCTATAGTTAACCAGTCCTCCAGATCTTAATAATTTAGAAATATTTAATGCTATATCTTTATCTATACTACTTAGTTCAGATAGGGAAACTTCCTGATCCAGGGTACCTGATAGGATTACTAGCTTCCTTTTTTTATCAACTGTTTGCCAATTTAAAAGTTGTTCAATTCCATAGTTCCATGTACCTTTATCTCCGAATAATCGTAGTATCACAACTTTTGCATAATTAATTGTTTTTAATAGATAATTATCTATTTGAGTTGAGGAATTTAAATTAGAAATTTCTAAAGCTCTTATATTATTTTTTAATGACGCAAATTCTCTTTCTAACAATAAGTTTGATATGAGATTTAAATCAGCCTTGACACTTGTTATGAAAATAAAATCTGCCAATGGTTGCTCAATTAAATCATCCTTATTCTTTTCATTTCCTGCTATGTTTAATATCCTGTGCATTTTTATATATAAATAAGGTTTAGAATACGTAAGTAGGATAAAACAAGTTTACCTTAATTAAATAAATTGAATATGCATGAATTTCTTCCATACGCCTGGTTCGAAGGTAAATGTATTCCATTTAAAGAAGCAAAAATATCAATAGCTACTCATGCACTACATTATGGTACTGCTGCATTTGGAGGAATGAGAGCGATACCTAACCCTTCGAATAAAGAAGAATTCCTTTTGTTTAGGACTGATAAACACATAAAAAGATTATCTCAAAGTGCAAAATTACTCTTAACTGATATTTCTGAAGAATATATATTTAAAGCTTTAGTGGAGGTTATAAAAAGAAACAAACCAAAAAAACCTATATATATAAGACCATTTGTATATACAAGCGATTTAGGTATAGCTCCAAGGTTGCATAATATTGAAACAGATTTCTTTATTTATTGCATTGAATTAGGAGATTATTTATCCCCAGATGGTGTTTCTTGTAGAATGAGTAGTTGGACTAGACAAGAAGATAGATCTCTCCCATTGCGGGGGAAAATAAGTGGAGCTTATATTACTAGTTCATTAGCTAAAACAGAGGCTACTTTATCTGGGTTTGATGAAGCCTTGCTATTAAATTCAAATGGTAAGGTAAGCGAAGCTAGTGGTATGAATTTATTTATTGTAAGAAATGGAGAATTAATCACGCCAGGAGTTGATCAAGATATCCTAGAAGGAATTACTAGAGCTAGTGTAATTGAATTAGCAAAATCATTTGGAATAAATGTAATTGAAAGGCCTGTTGATAAAACAGAATTGTTAATAGCAGATGAAGTATTTCTAACTGGGACAGCAGCAAAAATTACACCAGTTAAAAAAATTGAATCAACTGAATTAAATATTAAAAGACCATTAATGAATAAATTAAAAAATAAGCTTATAGAAATAACAGAAGGTCGTTCTCAAGACTATGATAATTGGGTAACAAGAATTTCACTACAATAAATTTATTTTTACCAAAAAATGTCATCTTTCAGAGCCTATCTAAATAGAGATGAAAAACCATTAATAATTTTTGACGGAGGTACTGGAACATCTTTTCAGAACTTAAATCTTACTGCAGATGACTTTGGAGGGAAAGAATTAGAGGGATGTAATGAAAACCTAGTTTTATCATCGCCAAAGGTAGTTGAAAAGGTTCATAATTCATTTTTAGAAGCAGGTTGTCACGTTATAGAAACTAATACATTTGGAGCCTCATCAATAGTTCTTGATGAATATAATATTGCGGATAAGGCTTATGAGATAAATAAAGATGCGGCATTTATAGCAAAAAAAGCTGCTGCCAAATACTCAACAGTTGACAAACCAAGGTTTGTTGCCGGTTCAATTGGACCAACCACTAAATTACCCACCTTAGGGCATATAGATTTTGATGAATTAAAGCAATCATATAAAGAACAAATCTATGGTCTTATTGATGGAGGAGTTGATCTTCTTTTGATTGAAACTTGTCAGGATGTTTTACAAATTAAATCTGCCTTATTAGCATCAAAAGAAGTTCTTGAAAGTAAAAATATAGATATTCCTTTAATGGTATCTATCACAGTGGAAACAACAGGTACTATGCTTGTCGGATCTGATATTGCCTCTGCACTGACAATATTAGAGCCATTTAATATAGATATCCTTGGACTTAATTGTGCAACAGGTCCAGAGCAAATGAAGGAACATATTAAATATTTGTCTGAAAATTCTCCCTTTGCTATAAGTTGTATTCCCAATGCAGGTCTTCCTGAAAATATTGGTGGAGTAGCTCACTACAAATTAAAGCCAATAGAATTAAAGATGCAGTTAATGAATTTTATATATGACTTTAATGTTCAATTAATAGGTGGATGTTGTGGGACAACACCTGAACATATAAATTATCTTTCTTCAATAATCGATGAAATTATTGTTAATGAAAAGACTAAAAACGATTGTAAGAACAATTCAAACGGTTTTATTCCTTCTGCATCATCAATATATAATTCTGTGCCATACAAACAAGACAATTCAATATTGATAGTAGGAGAAAGATTAAATGCAAGTGGATCTAAAAAGGTAAGGGAGTTATTAAATAAAGATGATTGGGATGGCTTAATTGCAATTGCTAAGCAACAACAAAAAGAAAATGCACATATTCTTGATGTAAATGTCGATTATGTTGGAAGAGACGGAGTTAAAGATATGAAAGAAATAACTTCAAGACTAGTTACAAATATAAATTTACCATTAATGATTGACTCTACAGATGCCGACAAAATGGAAAGTGGTTTAAAGTCAGCTGGCGGTAAATGTATTTTAAATTCAACCAATTACGAAGATGGCGATGAAAGGTTTGACCAAGTTCTTAATTTGGCCCTAAGTTATGGTTCAGGGCTTGTCGTAGGAACTATTGATGAAGATGGAATGGCAAGGAATTCGAATAAAAAATATAATATTGTTAAAAGAGCGATTAATAGAACCAGAGAATGTGGTTTATCAGATTATGAGCTCTTTTTTGATCCATTAGCACTTCCAATATCAACTGGGATAGAGGAAGATAGATTAAATGCTAAAGAGACAATTAGTGCTATCTCTAAAATTCGTGAAAATTATCCAGAAATTCATATTATATTAGGGATATCGAACATAAGTTTTGGTCTTTCACCATTATCTAGAATTAATTTAAATTCAATATTTTTAGATGAGTGCATTAAATCAGGATTAGATTCTGCTATTATTGCCCCAAATAAGATTTTGCCATTATCAAAAATTTCTGAGGAAACGAAAAAGCTTTGCTTAGATTTAATATATGATAAAAGAGAATTTGAAGATGATATTTGTACTTATGATCCATTAGTGGAACTAACAAAGGCTTTTCAAGATTTATCTATTCAGGATTTCAAAAAAGCATCTTCAGATAAAAATTTAACTCTGGAGGAAAGTTTAAAAAATCATATTATTGATGGAGAAAAAATTGGTTTAGAAGATCAATTAATT
>CACOFO010000043.1 GCA_902626435.1 uncultured Prochlorococcus sp. | reverse complement strand
AAGTTTTTCACTTAATTTTTTGATATTTTTGTTTTTTTCTGTGCCATGGCAGTCTTTATCCAAAAGATCTAAAGAATTCCGGAGCCCAGCAAGTAAAGGAATACAAGAGGTAGCTATTTCAAATTTCCTTGCATCTTCATGAAAAAGATTATCTGATGGCTCATAGATGCCTTGTTCTTTTTTTAATGATTTCCAACCAATTATTGTTGGATCTGTTTCATGAATAAATCTATCTGAGACATAAATAGCTCCAAGACCTTCTGGACCACATGCCCATTTATGAGAAGTTATTGAATATAAATCAGAATAACAAACTTCCTCTTCAATTTTTATGTGCCCAAAAGTTTGAGCTCCATCAACAAGTAGATAAGAATTTTCTCGATTATTTTTTAATTCCATATAAATTTTTTTTAAAGGAATTTTATATCCAAAGTTCCATAAAATATGAGAAATAATTAGGATCTTAGTCTTACTATTTATATTTTTTAAAATCTCTAAAATTATATTTTCATCGTTTAGATTTTTAATTTTTTGGATTGGAAAAATTTTGAATATTAGTTTATTTCTTCTGCAGAACTCTCGACTTGCAGCTACTACTCCAGGATGTTCACAATCACTTATTAACAACTCTTCTCCCTCTTCTACTTTTATTCCCCAAAAAGGCAAAATCATGCCTGAAGTGATATTCTCGGTTAACGCTACATTCTTTGAATTGACACCTAATTTTTGTGCAATGATTCTTTTTGTAGTCAATATTTCTTTGTAAATAAAAGGCCACATATCATTGGTAAATGGTCCTAAATCTTGGATAATTTCCCAAGTTTTAACTATTGCGTCAAGAGAAGATTTTGGTAATGGTCCTTGACCTCCATAGTTGAAATAATACTTATTTTTTAATGCTGGTATTTGATCTCTTAAATTATTTATCATGGAAAATTTAAATTATATTTTTAAATTCTTGGTTTTTTTAAATATTTCCTACTAAAGTTACTGTTCTAAATTCAATATCCTCAATTATTTTCCAAGGTTTGGAACTCCTTTCTGCAAATTCTAAATTTTTAAATCCTAGTTCTTTAAAATCATTTATAAAGTCTGGTTCATACCACGCACCACTAATACATCCTGTCCATAGATCATGATCATTTTGCAATCTTAAAGGAACTTTTTTGTTAGAGACAATATCGCTAATTGCAATTCTTCCATTATCGTTTAAAACTCTTTTTATATTTCTTAAAAGGTTATTTCTGGATTCTGGACTTACCAAGTTTAAAACGCAATTACTTAAAATAATATCAACTGATTTATCTGCGATTAGTGGATTTAAATCTTTATCTAATTCATCAAGTTTTTCAATTGAACCTTCTAGAAATTCTGTATTGTTGAAACCTATATTTTTTGTAACTTCTTTAGAGGCTGATCTAGATAAAGAAAGCATGTCAGGATTTTGATCAACTCCAATAACTTTCCCTTTTTCCCCGACAATTTGAGCACAAATAAAAGCATTTTTGCCGCTACCGCTTCCAAGATCTAAGACTATATCATTTTTTTGAACATATTTTGTTGGATCACCACATCCATAGTCTCTTTCTATAACCTCTTGAGGAATTGCTTCAAGTAGAAAGGGATTAAACCCAACTGGTGTACAAAGACAACTTTCTTTTTCTAGTGCGGCTGAACCATATCTTTCTTGAATCGCATCTTTATGATCGAATTTATTAGGAGCTTTATTCGATGTGTTTGTATTACAGCAACTTTCAGACATATTTTTTAAAGGACTCTTGTTAAATATAGCCAAAAAAAAAGCCCCTGAAAAAGGAGCTTCTTATTTGTTTAGTTAAATTATTTAGTGTAATTAACACCTCTGTAATTTAATTCTGCTTTTTCATTATTTGAAGAAGCGTCATCCATTCTGTTGGTGTATACGTTTCTTCTATAGGTAAGTTCAACAATTTGCTTTTTAGCAACTTTTTTGTTTTGAACGTAGTTTTTACCTCTGTAAGTTAAAGTAGTCATGTTTCGATGTGACAACACGGCCATCCCCCGTTCCATGGTATGACTCGAACTGCGCCCTCAAATGAGAGTGAACGAAAAAAGTAGCGGTTGCTACCGAATAATTATAAGCGTATTTTGTAGTGGATGTCTAGCTTTTATAAACAGAAATGAAGATTTAATGTTTTTTTAATTATTATCTTAGGTAAATTTTTCTATAAATAGTCTCCATAAAGCATTATGTTTATATTTGATTTAATCTTCATGTAACTATTTTTTATGACAGGTTTTTTATATTTCTTAGGAAATACTCTAAGGTGGCCAGTCCTAAAGCCAAAAGAATTTTTTTCCCTACATGCGTATTTTTCTATTATTTATTTGATAACTTTTACTTTGAGTAAATATGATGTAAGCCAATCAAATTTAGTTTTTACTTTAGGAATTCTTGCCCCTCTTTTAATCGCTATTGGGCAAGGACTGCCAATTGATTGCCTTGATATGGAATCATCTTTGTTGAAGGAATTAAAAACTAAGTAATATATTTTTCAGTTAAAATTTTTATAAAACCTGAACAACTTCGCTTATTTCAGGAATCATTTCTTTTAACTTTCTTTCAATACCCATTTTTAGAGTCATAGTGCTACTTGGGCAACTACCACATGCCCCTTGAAGTCTGACTTTGACGATTGGACCATCTATTTCTGCAATCTCTACATTACCTCCATCAGAAATTAAAAAAGGTCTTAGCTCGTCAAGGACTTTTTCTACATTTTCGTTTGTCAGCGGGAGTGTTTCAGTACTCATAATTTTGGATTAACTTTATAATAAGCCTAGAGAGAAATCTAATTAATTGCAAAAAAGATAATTTTCTGTTGTGACTTCATCTAAAAATCCCATTAATGAAAATAGCTACTTTGATGCAGTCTTAGTAGGAGCAGGTATAATGAGCAGTACTTTAGCCCTCCTAATTTCAGAAGTTTTACCAGATATAAAGCTTCTTATTATAGAAAAATTAAATGCTCCAGGAAGTGAAAGTACTGGCGCTTTAAATAATGCAGGTACAGGACATGCGGCTAATTGTGAATTAAACTACACTCCTTTAGATGAAAAAGGAAATATAAATATTGATAAAGCGCTCTCAATAAATCATTCTTTTGAAACATCCATGTCTTTATGGGCCTCATTGTATGAAGCAGGGAAAATTGATATTAAAAAGTTTCTAAAATTTATTCCTCATATTAGCTTTGTGTCTGGTCAGGATAATATCTCTTTTTTAAAAAAACGATTTCAGAAAATGAACGAAAATCCTGAATTTATTGATATGGAGTTTTCTACATCTTTTAATGAAATCTCATCATGGGCTCCTCTAATAACAAAAGATAGGAATCCATTTACTAAAATTGCTGCTACCAGAATAGTTAGAGGAACAGATATTAATTTTGAGGCTCTCACAAAAGAGTTTTTGTCATTAGTTTCTTTAAATAATAATGTTGAAATTAAGTACAAAACAGAATTAGTTGATTTAAAGAAAATTGATAATAAAAAATGGGAATTAGAAATTAGTTCAGAAGGTAGAAAAACTTCAATTAGAACTCGTTATGTTTTTCTTGGTGCTGGTGGAAAAACAATTAATTATTTGCAAAAATCGAAAATTCCAGAAGCAAAAAGTTATGGTGGATTTCCTGTAAGTGGGAAATGGCTTATTTGCGAGGAAAAAGATCTAACAGAAAAACATAACTCTAAAGTTTATGGTAAGGCTGATATTGGGTCGCCACCAATGTCTGTGCCTCATTTGGATACCAGATGGATTGATAATAAAAAACTTCTTTTATATGGACCTTTTGCTGGATTTACAACAAAATTTTTAAAGCAAAGCTCATACTTTGACTTATTTGGTTCAATTAAAAAGAATAATATTTTTTCTATGTTAGACGTTGGTTTCAAGAACAACGATTTAATTAATTACCTAATATCACAATCATTAAAGAACCATAACTCAAGAGTTGAAAATTTAAAGAGTATGATGCCTTCAGCTAACCCCTCTGATTGGTATTTAAAGAATGCTGGTCAAAGAGTCCAAATAATTAAAAAAACTGAAGGTGGTGGTTCTTTGAAATTTGGAACGGAGATTGTAAATTCATCTGATGGATCATTATCTGCGTTGTTAGGAGCATCTCCAGGAGCAAGTACTGCGGTCTCAATTATGGTTGAGGTTCTAGAAAAATCTGTCTTATTTTTAAACGACAAGCATAATCTTCAGAAAAAAATAAATGACTTAATTTATCCAGAACTATCGGACTCTGAAAATAACAGTACCTTCATAAAAGACATCAAAAAAAGAAATAATTCTATTTTTGGTTTCCATCCATAATTCTTATTAGCTAATATTAATTAAGAAGTAATAAGAGGAGAATTTTTCTTTCTATATGACTGATATATCAGTTTCAAAAATTAGAAATTTCTGCATAATCGCTCATATTGACCATGGTAAATCTACCCTTGCCGATAGGTTGCTCCAAGATACTGGTACTGTGCAGCAAAGGGATATGCAAGAACAATTTTTGGACAGTATGGATCTTGAAAGAGAAAGAGGAATTACTATCAAGTTGCAAGCCGCTAGGATGAAATATAAAGCTGACGATTCTCAAGAATATATTTTGAACTTAATTGATACACCAGGGCATGTTGATTTCTCTTATGAGGTTAGTAGATCTCTTCAAGCCTGTGAGGGAGCTTTACTCGTTGTTGATGCAAGTCAAGGAGTAGAGGCTCAAACTTTAGCTAATGTTTATCTTGCCTTAGAAAATAATCTTGAAATAGTGCCTGTT
>CACOFO010000042.1 GCA_902626435.1 uncultured Prochlorococcus sp. | reverse complement strand
CTTATTACTTCTCTTTTTTCATCTAAAATTATAAATTTTGATCCAATATTATTTGCAATCTTTTTTCCAATTTGAATTGCATTTATTGGTACCACAATATCAACATCTACCTCTTCAGTTTCTCTTCTCAAAATAATATCCCTTACATAACCGCCAACTAAATATGATCCTTTAGGTAAAAAACCTAAAATAGAATTTAAATTATGAAATTTTATACTTCTTTCTAATTCTTTAATTATTAGTGTATGATCAGTGTACATATCTTTTGTTTTAAGCTTAATTATTGATTATGTGCATTTGCATTAACTGTAAATGGGTTGATAAATGTATTACATATCATGATGTTGAAAATAATCATGATGTTGATAATATTTGCGATGTGCCTAATTTTAAAGCACTAAAACCATACATACACGTATCCATAGTAAAAGATAATAACGGCGATTACAAAACAGACTGGGATGTTCAATCTTGCGGAAGTTTTATTGAAGAATATGGAAAGTGGTCTAAAATCAATCCTGGTTTAGAATTACCTGTTTAAAGGTAATATATGACTCATATTCTAAAAGGAATACAAAACTACCACACATTAGTAATACATAGTACAGACAATTCTTTTGGGTTTGGATATAGAAAAAATAACAACATTGACTCTGACAAATTTTTTATAAAACAATTTGATAATGACTTGTGTAACAACTTGATTGTTGAATTTAACAAATTCATTTCAAAAGAAAATTTACAAGAAGTAAATAAAATATCCGTCAGTATAGGGCCAGCAAATTTTAATGCGTCAAGACTTATTGTAGTTTTAGCTAGAACTATCTCACAACAAATAAATTGCCCTCTAGACAGTTTTAGTACATTTCAAATCATGGCAAAAAGGATTGCATCAAAAAATAATATTTTTGCAAAGAAAAAATCATTCTGGATTTACAAAAGATTAAAAAGAAAGGGTTTTATTGCAGGTAAATATGAGATTTCCAATAACAAAGGAAGCAATGCGAATCTAGTAATTCGAGAAACAGTTTTACCAAAAGTTATCAAAGAATTAGAAAGTAAAGAACTTTTTTTTGAGGCTGATTATAAGGATGAAGAAGATTTAATAGAATTATTAGATTTATCAAATAAAAATTTATTAAATGAAAATATAGATTCATGGCAAAAAGTTTTGCCACTTTATCCTATTTCTCCAACTAACTAATTATTCATCCAATCAAATTATTAATATTATTTTGGAGTTGCATAGTTACAGAATTTAGATCATCTCTTGATGCGCTTTGTGGAGGTTGAACAGGTTTGTCCACTTTAATAACTATTTTTGAAAAGAAAGGTATAAAGAATTTAAATCTTATCAGTTTATGTGAATTAATTATTGCAACAGGCAATAATAATTTTTGATTTTTAAAAGCTAATAACGAAGCTCCTTGTTTTGGCTTATTAACCCGCCCATTTTTTTGACGAGTGCCATCAATAAAAATTCCAATACAATTATTATTTGATAATTTTTTACATGCTGTTTTAATAGTATTCTTATCAGCAATTCCCCTCTTTACGGGATATGCTCCACAAGCCTTTATAACGAAACCAAGAAAAGGTATTTTAAAAAGTTCCGCCTTTGCCATAAAAGATATATTGCGTCCAAGAGCATGACCTAATAAAGGAGGATCCAGTAAAGAGCCATGATTAGAAACCATTATAAAACTATCTTTTGGCGGAATATTTTCTCTGCCTATTAAATGACCTCTAAAAACAAATCTATAAATAGGTAGTACAAAAAATGTGCTAACTAATTGATATGTTAATTTTTGAAAAAAATCATTTTTCATAATTAATAGGCTATTTGATCAGCAGATGAAACTTGAGAAATTTTTACATTCTTAAAATGTCTTTTTCCTAAACCACTTAGTACATTAGAGGGGCCAATTTCTACAATATGAAGATCACTATCTTTTGCCATTAAATCCATTGTTTCTCGCCACCTTACCCCATTACACATTTGTTTTCCCAATCTAATTTTAAGCTCATTTGGATCACTACAAAGTGAAGGTTCATAGTTACTTATGACTGGAAAAGAAGGATTTTTAAACTTGATTTTTTTTAAATACTCAAAGAATTGTTTTGAAGGCTCATCCATGAATGGTGAGTGAAATGCACCTGAAACATTTAATTTCAGAAATCTTTTACAAGAAATTTCATTCGATAAATTATCTAACCCTTCATTAGAACCTGATAAGACAACTTGAGAGGAGCTATTATCATTCGCAATTACAATATCATCAATTTTTTTTACTAATAATTCAAGTTGATTCCTATCAAAACCAATTACTGCTGCCATAGATCCTTTCCCAGCATTTACCATTAATTGAGATCTTACTTTTATAAGTGATACACAATCTTCGAATGAAAAAACATCAGCACAATAAAGTGCAGTGATTTCCCCAAGACTATGACCAGCAACATAGGTAGGCTTAAAACCTTTATCTTTTAGGGCATCCAATAAAATTGATTCAACTAAAAAAAGACAAATTTGTGTATTACTTGTATTGTTTAAATCACTAAGAGGATTTTTTGTTTCAGCGTTAAACTCACAAATTTCAAATAAATCTCTCTCAAATATCTCAGAAGCATAACTAAATCTCTCCTTTGTGTTAGGCAACTTTTCAATTTGTTTTGCCATTCCAATTTTTTGCGAACCCTGTCCAGGGAATACCCATGCAACTGTCATAATTTTCCTATTTTGTTTTTAACCCCATTTAATGAGGGCTGCACCCCAACTTAGACCTGCACCAAAACCACTTGTAGCAATAATATCATTTTGCCTAATCCTGTTATTTCTAATAGCCTCATCCATCATTAGTGGAATAGTTGCTGCTGAAGTATTACCAAATTTTTCTAAATTGCTGAGAATTTTTTCTTTAGGAATTTTTAACTTATCTCCTACCGAATCCAATATTCTTTGATTAGCTTGATGCAGTACAAGCCAATTAACATCCTCAGAACTATATTTTGTTTTTCTAAACAATTTATCAAGAATTAACGGCACCTCTCTAACTGCAAATTTATAAACTTCCTGACCATTCATTTGAATTGGAGAAAAACCGCCACTTGAAAAATCAATGTTATCAATTATTTTTTCCTTATTATTTTTTGATGGAAGATTAAGAAAAGAACCTCTTTTCCCATCAGTACTCATATCAAAACCTATGAAATTATCATATTCATTTGTTGCTTCAATTGCTAATGCACCCGCTCCGTCTCCAAACAGAATACAACTTCTCCTATCATTCCAATCAACAAAGCTTGATAATTGATCTGCTCCTATAACGATTACCCGTTTAAAACTACCTCCTTTTAAAAATTGTGATGCTGTTATTAAGGCGAATAAAAAGCCACTACATGCTGCAGTTAAATCAAAAGCTACAGCATTATTGGCCCCCAATTTAGCTTGAATAGACGGCGCTGAGCCAAATAAATCATGAGGGGTAGAAGTAGCTAAAAGAATCAAATCAACAGTTTCAATATCCCAATTAGCCATTTCAATCGCAGTTAATGCCGCCTTATATCCCATCTCAGTGACATTATCTCCTAAGTTTGAAATTCTTCTCTCAGAAATACCAGTTCTAGATTTTATCCATTCATCACTTGTATCTACCTTTTGACTTATTTTTTGATTAGTTAGTATTTGATCGGGCACATAACTTCCACTCCCCTTAAATGAAACTCCAATCTGATTAAAATTTATTTCTTCCAAAAGTTTTTTTTTGTTACTTATATAAGTCAAACATAAATTTGACGCAATATGTTTTATGAATTTAAAACTTGAAGCTTTTGAAGTTGATTTAAATTTTCCATCACATTATGATTCACTGCTGAGTGGGCAAGGCGAAGAGCACTAACGACTGATAAAGACTTACTGCTTCCATGGCCGATCACGCAAATACCATTCACCCCAAGTAATAATGCGCCACCATGTTCGGCGTGATCTAACCTTTTCTTTATTCTTAGTAGATTACTTTTTAAAAAAGCTGAACCAACTTTTCCCCGCCTTCCTCTTGGAAGCTCAGATCTTAAAATATCTAGTAAAACGCCTCCCACAGATTCAAGAAACTTTAATAAAATATTCCCTGTAAAACCATCACAGACAACTACATCAAAACTACCTGACAATACATCTCGGCCCTCACAATTACCTCCAAAATCAAAACTTTTTTCATTAGCCAGTAGTTCAAATGTTTTGAGAGATAAATCATTACCTTTACATTCTTCTTCTCCAATATTTAAAAGGCCAATTCTCGGTTTCTTTACCTGCAAGACATCTTTTGCATAAATATTACCTAGAAGAGCAAACTGATGGAGATAAGAGGGTTTACAATCAGTATTTGCACCAACATCTAAAACTAATACAGGACGAGTTTGATCCCTTGTAGGGAATAATGCGCCTATAGCAGGTCTATCAATTCCTTTCAATCTACCAATTCTAAATATTGCGGAAGCCATCATTGCTCCCGAGTTACCAGCTGAGTAAACAGCTTGTGCTTTATTATTTCTAACCAAATCCATTGCAACATTAATACTTGCATTTTTCCTTTTTCTGACTGCAGTAGCTTCTTCATTCATTCCGATAGGATCTCCACTATCAATTAATTCAAGACGATTTTTTTCTATTTCTTTTTCAAGTAATTCTTCTAAACCGATTTTTTCTGCGGCATTTTTAACTTTTTCAATTTTGCCAACAAACTTTATATTTATTGGAAATCTGCTTATCGCTTCAAGGCAACCCTCTAGTATTGGCCCAGAAGCATAATCTCCGCCCATACCATCTACTGCAAT
>CACOFO010000041.1 GCA_902626435.1 uncultured Prochlorococcus sp. | reverse complement strand
AAATTAAAATTAATAATTGGTGAAAAATTGGGCATTAAAAATATTTGTTCTTGGAAAAGAAAGTTATCAAAAAAAATAAGTAAAACAGATTTGAAAAACTATGATCAAAAATTAGCATCAAAATATATTAAATTAGGTGAACCTATTGTTAGATTTAAGATAAATGATTTTCGACCATATCCCTTTTCCTAATATTTAATGATGGCACTATCTTCATACCGGATGCACAGAATTTATCTTGCAGCGACCATGAATTATGGTCTTGGTTCTAATGATCCGGAGGAGTTGGCCTACTACAAAAAAATCAGAAAAGAGATGGATGATATGAAAAAAGAACCCGTAAAAAAAGGGATACCCCTTAATTGGGATATCCCCGAAGGAATGGATAAATGACTCTTAATACTTTTTTATTAATTGATGGGAGTCTGATGCTTATTGGTCTACCTTTACTGATGATTCTCAAAGGAAAAAAGCAGACTCCCTGAGTATCTACTTAACTGCGAAAGTCACTCCCATTACAGCAGTGATATCTTTCTTGATTGTAGTTGTGTCATAAGAACCCCAGCTGCTTACTCTCGTGGAATTTGGAACTGTGATCTGAAAAACTCCAGTATTCACTCTCTTTAAACCACCTACTTCAGAGCCTGCCTGAAGAGCAATAGCTTCAGCCCTAACTCTTGCATCCTTTGCTGCCTTCGCAAGCATATCAACGCGTTTATCAGCCAACTTTGAATAAGTGAATTCAGGACGGCTTGGTTTCACCCTTACCCCTTTCCCAAGCAATTCAGTTATCTGACTATGAGTCTTCTGGATGTTATAAACATCCCTACTTTCAATCTCAATATTCTGATAAGTAATCCATTCAGTTCTAATGATTTCATTAGTCTTGGGATGCTTAGTTTTATATTCACTGATACTCGCAGGTCCAAGATAAACATTCTGCTTAACACTTTCCTCAATTCCATTGGCTTTAAGGAATGCCATTGTCTTATTAATGGACTGCTTATGCTTAGTAAATGAGTCAATTTGGGTTTTACCTGAGGTCTTTACCTGAACTGACCATTTTGCAATATCACTCTCAAAACTCTCTGTACTAGCACCTGTAACAGTGATAGTATTCTCAACCGTCCTGAAGCCTCTTACAAGGACTGTTGAGGCGCCTATAAATCCTCCCAGAGATAAGACAGCCATTGCGAAAACAAGTGGCGGGGTGCGGCGTATAATACCCAGAGAATCACCTGGTAGCGAACTGAGTCTCTTAATAATTTTCATTTTTTCTATCAGTATGTGTGTAGGAGCTTTTTAACAGCTGAACCGAAAGAAAAATTATTAGAAAATCCCTGACTTTTATTCTTTCGTTTCTATCTGGCCATTAATGGAAACATCTAAGTTAGATGTGCCAATTTAAGAGTCGGTTACTAATATTGCCAGATAAGATAATGGTGCGCAAGAAGTATATTTGTATTATGAAAAAAGTGATTTAGAAATATACAAAAAATTCAAAATAGACAATCTTGATCAGAAAAAACATGGAACTATTTACTAGAGAAACTGCTGGTAACTATAATAGTGATCATTACGCAAATAATGATCATAAATATACCAAAGAAATTCAAGAGGTAAGAAAAGAAATACGCAATCTAGATCAAGAAACAAAAAAAGATGGCGGAGTATTTGAATGTAAAAGTATGTTGAACGATTTCATGTGAACGGAAAAAGAGGAATTCCAAAAAGAAAAATTAGATGTGCTAAACCAGCTAAATATCCAAGCTGTTGCAATAGGCATTTTCTTATTGTTGTTTATGGTTATCCAAGTCCTGAAGTTTGGAATGAAGTTGATAAATATGATATTCGGGGTTGCTGCATGCCAACTTATAAAAAGGTAAAAGATAAAAGCGGCAATTATCATTGTCCAGAGCCAAAATACATGTGCTCCAACAAAGATTGCAGATTAGAAGTTTTTATGAGGAAAGAATGTGACTTAATGCCAACAATAGATGCCTCATACTATTTTTATGGAGAAGAGTGGAAGCAGCAAGATATGGTAATTCAAAGTCGTATGTTGCCAAGGCTAAGAAGAAAAGTACATTACAAATTAGGCTCTGACAAATCAAAAGAAGTTTTTGAAAAAGGACTTAAAACAACTAATGTTCAACAATTGCATGAACCTCAAAGAGAATATTTAGGAAATAAAAATAAGGATTGATGAAAATTAAAGTGAATTAAAGAACTACTTTGGCCTAAAAAAGATTTCCTTGATTCTCTTTATTATTTTTCATAGGATTAAAAACCAATCTGGGGTATTGCTCGGAATAAGCAAAAATTTTACAGGATAAATTTGGTTCAGGAATCTGGACATTATTCATCTTTAAATTATTCAATAGAAAGCTTTGATTTAATCGCAAAATTTAATTGTTAATTTACTACAAATTTACTACCAAAAAAATTTTTGAAGTATTTAATTTATCTTTAAATTTATATCTCTCCTCTTTGTATTAAGAAAATTGGAATTTCTTGATTAACTATAAAAACCTCCAACAGTTGTGAAAAGCTAAACTTTATTTATCCTTCCTCCATAACACCCACTTCCAATCCTGAAAAAACCAGCGGTAGCCTTCAGTAAATCTTGGTTATTAGTAATTCTTGATAATTTTGACGATAAACCTGAAAATAAAACCATGTTCACTTCATATGATTTAATTTTTGTTTGATATGGGTGCCATATTTTTCCATCTTTAAGAAGTATCGCTTCACCATTTAATTTGGTTTCGCCGTTTTCAAAGCTCCAGCTAGTTGGCTTTTCTTTAATTGGTCTATGAGTATAAAAATTACCCTTAAGATTGTTCTTCGACGAGATGGATCCTTTTAATGAATTTGATCTCCGTTCTTTTAAAATTATCGAAATACTTGGCACTTCTTCTGAAATTAAAAAGCATTGTATAGGGTGGCTTATTTCAGCTAAAAAGGGGTACAAAATTATGAAGAAATTATATAATTTTTCTATTTTAAAACAATTTTCAAAAACAAAAGAGTCCTGTTTTTAAAAGTTTTGACCGGGAGTAAATAGATTCATTTAGTAATTCAAAACAACCAAAATAATCCCCAGCCATAATTAATTCCTATAGAAAATATTACTGGAATAAATCAGGATTTCATTTAACAAGAAATCTACCCATATCATTCATAAAAAACCAAATTGCAATTGAAAGATTTAAGAGCACAGTAAGAGAAATAGAAATTATTAAAAACTTTTTCCCAACGCCTGATTGATTCGCATCTTTACCCGCAACTGAAATCGATTCAAGTTTCATAAAAGAGATGATTTAATTGCCTTCTATTTTAGAGCTTTTGTCAATATTCAAAATTTAATATCTGTGTCTATGCCTTTATATCTCTTTCAGGACTTTCTATATATTTAGTCATATCTATCTGCCATTGCCTTATTTTATCGATATTAAATAAAACATTGCTTCTGGGTTTACCTGTAACGTATATCCAATGCTTACCAGCTTCCAGTACTTTTGTGCTCTTTAATTCCCAAAGTGATGATGATGAGATTCCTAGTAACTTTGATGCTTCTGAACTTTTTAAATATCTATCCATAAAAAAATAGGATTGTTACTTTCCTCTTAACTCAAATAGATTATCAATCAAGCCGATTGTATATCTCGATTTTGGAGAGTGTAGTAAAGAAATAGCTATAAAGTTTCTGATGTTACGAACTTACGCAAAAGAAAAAAACAAAAAAATGATTATATTTCTCTGATCGTCTTTTGGATTTTTAAAAGGTCTTATTTTAGTTTTCAGTTCACCGAGTGTCTCAGAATTTAACAGCATGAACAATCATTTTCAGATTCAGGATGAGAAGATTCAAGAGCATCTGCAATATCTCTAAGCATGTCAGCTACATAAACCGGGGGACATTGAAACTTAGCTATATATTCGACACTCTTCTTAGCCATATCTGTATATGCGGGAAGGATCAAATCATCAATCTGCTTTTGAGTCGGTTTCCATGTCGAATTGCAACTGTCGGTCATTTATAAAATTACAATTTATACAATATAGTTTGAACTCCAGCTGATATCAATATCAAAAGATACAGATCTGTAAGTAGAAGATTTAAGCGGACTTAGTGTAATTTACAGCTTTCCCTAGCAATAATTTGACAGCAACAGATGGGCTTCTAAATTATTTCTACACACTTCAGAATTACTTTGCTGCAGGCAATCCCATCTGGTCCAACCCGGCCCACTTTTAAATTGCCCTTGTAGCTCAGAGGTAGAGCAATACCTTGGTAAGGGAGAAGTTTCGGGCTCAAGTCCCGACGAGGACATACCCTAGATAGATTGATATCATTGAGTTTATAACTATCGCAAAAAGAAATTATTCGGAAATCCAGCGTTTAATTATTGTCCCTTCATATATATGACCTGATGCTTCAACTATTGGTTTAGTTTCTGGGTTAACAAAGATATCGTAACAAGTATTAAGTGGTCCTTGAAACATAACAGTTGCTCTTTTGGGGTCTTCTAATGATTTACCAATATAAAAAGTTTTTACTCCCATCTCTTTAAACATAGCCTGTTGTTCAGGAGCATTCATATGAGCCTCATATTCCTCAAAAGTATTGCTTAATTTGAAGTCTAAAACAGTTGTTTCAATTAACATAAATAAAAAAAATAATTTCCCATTATTTTAGATCGACTGTCAATAATTAAATTGTTACTTTGGGATAAATAGCTCAATAATACATTTATACATGTTTTGACGATTATGATTAACTTACCCTTATTTGTAGAGGGTTTATTACTTCCTTTAGTAGGATTACAACTTTTTGTTTTTTACAAGAGATCAAAAAGAAAAAAAAGAAAAATTCATGCACCAACTACCCACCAACTTCCTAATTAATTGAAAAAGAAAGGCTTTAATATAACTCAAGGAATGGCTTTACTACTTTTAAAG
>CACOFO010000040.1 GCA_902626435.1 uncultured Prochlorococcus sp. | reverse complement strand
TCTAATTTGGGCTGATATGCCCGAGTTCCACTAGGCGCAGGCTGTGCCAAGCATAAAATTAAAGGCTCAACTTGCAACTCTCTCCTCATTCTTCTAGATAAACCATTTTCAATTTCTCTTTGCACACCAATCCAATCAACCTCAAAATTATTTGGTCCAGTTTGCCTTGATAATTGTTTCCATCTATTTGCTAGAACCCAACTTATCTCTCTTTCAGTCCACATTGACATTTTTCTAGGATCTGCTGAAATTACAACTCCTCTGAGGCTCACTCTTGGTGGTGCAACCATATTACCGTCTGTACTTATAGGCGCTAAAACAGTAACAATTCCATCATCAGCTAATTGCTGTCTTTCTTTTAGAGCTCTTGCATCCACAACACATGTTCTAGTATTATCCAACATTTCAATCCCAGCCTTAACCGGTTCTCCTTGAATCATAGAATCAGCTCTGAGTTCAATTGTATCTCCGTTATCAAGAATTAGTACATTATTAGGATCTACGCCCATTGAAACAGCAGTTTTACCATGTAAAACTTGCATTCTATATTCTCCATGCACAGGAACAAAAAACTTTGGCTTGATTAACGCAAGCATTAATCTTTGATCGTCCCTACATCCATGGCCAGAAACATGAATTCCATGTTCTTTACCGTAGACAACTTTGGCTCCAAGTTTGATTAATTTATCAATACTATGAGCAACAGAAATAGTATTGCCTGGTATTGGACTAGAAGAGAAAATAACAGTATCAGTAGTTTTAAGTTTTACGTGGGGATGTTCATCTCTGCCAATTCTACTTAATGCAGCCATTACTTCACCTTGACTGCCTGTCATTAAAAGCAATGTTTCTCTATCTGGTAAATCTCTAATACTCTTGATGGGAAAGAAAAGGTCATCTGGGCATTTGATATAACCCAATTCGCGACATTTGCCAACTACATTCAACATTGATCGGCCCATTAATCCAATCTTCCTTCCATGCTTCATTGCTAGCTGAATTACCATCGCAACTCTATGAGTTGAACTTGCAAAAGTAGTAAGCATTACTCTCCCTTGGGCCTCAGAAATTATTCGATCTAAATTAGGGAAAACAGAAATCTCAGAAGGAACAAAACCACTTACTTCAGAATTCGTTGAGTCAGAGAGTAAACAAAGCACACCTTTCTCTCCGTAGTAAGCCATTCTTTCAATATCTGCATGTTTTTTATCCGGGGGGAGATGATCAAATTTAAAATCGCCGGTAAAAAATATAATGCCTACAGGTGTAGTTAAAGCTAAGGAGAAACTATCCCCAATTGAATGAGTATTACGTATAAACTCTATTGAGAAATGCTGTCCAAGTCTAATAACTTGCCTTGGTTCTATTGCTTGTGTTGTAGTCCTATCAGCCACCCCAGCCTCTTCCATTTTACCTTTAAGCATTGAGATCGCTAATGGTGGACCATAAATTACAGGTATTCTAAATTTTTTTAAATGATGAGATATTCCTCCAATATGATCTTCATGACCGTGGGTTACTATCATTCCACGAAATCTATCCAAGTTAGCCTGCAAATAGGTTGTATCTGGCATCACAACATTAACTCCATGCATACCATCGCTTGGGAAAGCTAATCCACCATCGATGAGAATAATATCGTCTCCATATTCAAAAACACAAGTATTTTTTCCTATTTCATGAAGTCCTCCTAAAGGGATTATTTTTAAGCAAGGAGACTTAGTTTTTGTTTGTGCTTGATTATTATTTGATTTGATTTGATTTGTATTCATGATGATTATTTTTTGCGGACATGCAAAATTGTAGTTATTTTGATTAAATTAAGCTTATCAAAGCTTAGAAGAAGTATTTACAAAGACAGATTTTGAATTATCTGAAATAAATTTTCTTTTTTATCTTTATTAAGTGGTGTCAAGGGATTTCTTGGGGAACCCACCTGCCAACCTGAAAGCTCTAGAGCTGCCTTAATTGGGATAGGATTAGTTGTTTCAAAGAGTGCTTTAAAAAGTGGTTGAAGTTTTTCGTGAATCTCTAATGCATTAGAAACCTCCCCATTAAGATAGAAAGAAATCATTTCCTTTAATTGTGTGCCAACTAAATGACTAGCAACACTTACAACACCAACAGCACCAACAGACATCATAGGAAGCAATAAAGAATCATCGCCACTATATATAGTAAGTTTCGGGCCGCAGGCTGCCCTCAACTCCGTCACTTCTTCTATTCTACCGCTTGCGGCTTTAATACTGAGAATATTTGAGAAATCCATAAGTTTCTTCACAGTATTAGGTAATAAATTGCAACCTGTCCTTCCAGGTATGTTGTAAAGCATTAGAGGCAAATCCTTTGCAGCATTAGCAACAGAACTGAAATGTTTATAAAGACCTTCTTGAGGAGGTTTATTGTAATAAGGAACAACGACCAAAGCACCGTCGGCACCAAATTCATAGGCTTTTTTTGTAGCTTTTACAGCTTCGCTTGTACAGTTACTACCAGTCCCAACTATTACTTTACAGCTTGAATCCAAAGATCCTTTTACTGCAATAAATAAATTATGCTGTTCCGCCCATGAAAGAGTCGGAGATTCTCCAGTAGTACCACATAGCACAATTCCATCAGAACCGTTCTCAAAAAGGTAATTTGAGAGTTTTATAGCTAGTTCATAATCTACAACTCCATCTTTAGTGAATGGAGTAACCATTGCAGTCAATAACCTTCCAAATAGCGGTTTATCATACTCAGTTTTGTCTGTAATCATTTTTTTGGAATTAATAACTCAGCTATTTGCACAGCATTAAGAGCTGCTCCTTTTCTTATTTGATCTCCACATAGCCATAATTCTAATCCATTAGGCTGACTTATATCTGTTCTTAGCCTTCCAACAGCAACATTATCCCTTCCCATAACGTCATTTGGCATAGGAAATCTATTTTTTTTATAATCCTCAATAATTTCAATTCCAGAAGATTTTTTTAATTCTTCAAGAGCATCTTTAGGCTCAACTACACTGGCAAATTCAATATTGATAGATTCAGAATGTGCTCTCAGTACTGGGACACGAACACATGTGGCAGAGAGCTTTAAAGAAGGAATATTTAATATTTTCCTAGTCTCATTAACCATTTTCATCTCTTCTTCGCAGTAATTATTTGTAAGCATAGGTGAATTATGTAAAAACAAATTAAAAGCCAGTGAGTATGGCAAAACTTCACTTTTTTGGGGTTTACCCTGAAGATATTGTTCAGTTAAAAGTTTTAGTTCCTCCATCGCCAATTGGCCTGCACCACTTACAGATTGATATGTTGAGACAACAACCCTTTCAATAGTCGAAAGTTTATTTAACGGAGCTAAAACTAATGTCAACAAAATGGTAGTACAGTTTGGATTCGCTATTACCCCATCATGCTTGAGTGCTTCAATAGCATTAACTTCAGGAACTATAAGAGGTACATTCTTATCTAATCTGAAAGCACTTGAATTATCTATCAATAAAGCATTTTGTTCCATAATGGTAGACAACCATTTTTTTGAAATACTTCCACCGGCTGAAGCTAAAACTAAATCAAGATTCAGAAATTTTTCCCTAGTCGTTTTTTTTGTAACTAATTCTTCACCTTGCCAAATAATTTTTTTTCCTTCTGAACGTTCTGATGAAAGCAAGACCAATTCTGATATGGGGAAATCACGTTGTTCAAGAATTTTGAGTAATTCAGATCCCACAGCGCCTGAAGATCCCAAAATAGCAACTTTTAATGGCCTATTAGGCAAAAAAGGAGATTGTCTCACACTTTAAAATGATTTTTATAAATAGATTTACTATTTTTTTACTTTATCAAAAAAATAACTTTCAAGGAAATCACTTAATGTGAAATAATTAAGATCCGGCTTATAGTAATAATTACAAAAAATGGCAAAAGAAGCATTAATAGTCAAAACAACTACTCTGCCTCAAAGTAGAATTTCATTTGAATTAGAAATACCATCTGAGACATGCAAAACGTATGTAAATGAGACAATCAGTACAATCAGTCGTTCGGCTAAAATTCCGGGATTTAGACTTGGTAAAATTCCTAAACAAGTATTAATTCAAAGAATTGGCATCACACAATTACATGCTTCTGCTCTAGAAAAAATTATTGATAAATCATGGCAAGAAGCATTAAAAATAGAAGCTATAGAGCCACTAAGTGAGCCAGAATTGGTAGATGGATTTGAATCTTTACTCGCAAAGTTTAGTCCTGAAAAATCACTTAAAGTTACTCTTCAAACTGATGTTGCCCCCGAATTAAAACTAAAAAAATCTAAAGGACTTATTGTTGAAATCTCAAAAACAAAGTTTGATCCTAAGTCAGTAGATGAAGCCCTAGAAAAATCTAGAAGTCAGTTTGCAAATATTATTCCAGTAACCAATAGAGCAGCGAAATTAGGAGATATTGCTGTAGTTAGTTTCAAAGGAAAATATAAAGATTCTGGTAAAGAGATTGATGGTGGGACAAGTGAATCAATGGATCTTGAGTTAGAAAAGAACAAAATGATTCCAGGTTTTGTTGAGGGAATCGTAAAAATGAAAATTGGTGATACTAAAACACTTAACCTCACATTTCCTGAAGATTATTCTCATGAGGATTCAAGAGGCAAAAAAGCAATCTTTGAAGTAAATCTTAAAGATCTTAAGGAAAAAGAATTACCTGAACTTAATGATGATTTTGCAAAACAGTCTGGCAACAAAGAATCATTAAAAGAGTTAAAAAAAGATATTGAAAAGCAACTTAAAGACAATTTTGAAAAGACTCAAAGAGATATCAGAATTGAAGCTTTATTAGATGCCTTAACAAAAGAATTAGTTGCTGAAATTCCAAAATCCATGATTGATATAGAAGTGAGGAATAATATTGAACAAACCGCTCAAAGATTTGCTCAACAAGGTCTTGATGTTAAATCTACTTTCACTCCGGAATTGGTTAAGTCATTAG
>CACOFO010000039.1 GCA_902626435.1 uncultured Prochlorococcus sp. | reverse complement strand
AATATTCACCATGGCGGAATACTTGCAGCTTTTCAATTCTTAGGGGGGAATAGGTATAACCTTTGCTTTAATAACAGTAATTTAAATAATTTATCTAATCTTGAGAAGTATATAAGTTACTTCAACTGCTCAATGTCCATCACGAGTTTAGTTTTTTTATCTATCTTATCAATTTTGGGCTTAGTAATTCTTTTGAAAAATAGTAATAAATCTAAATGGATGTTTGCGCCATTATCTTGGTCCTTGCTCTTCTTTTGTCTATTATTTCAACAAAGTTTTGCCGTACATTTACAAGGCCATTCTTTAATATTTGCATATATTTTTGCAATAAATATTGTATATTTTTTCAAAAATTTAGCAAAATCATTAGCGATTCCCAAATTATTTGAAATTTTAATTATGATTCCTATAACTACGGGCATATTAATAAATTCAATTCGTGTATCTTTCATTACTGGAATTAATGGATAAATTGAAGTTGAATAAGTTAGTTTAATTTAGTTTCAAAAATAAGAAGTAAATATATTAATAATTAATTTTTTATAGAGATAAATAATTTTTTAACAACTTAGTATTCCCAGTATGGGTCAGTTGTAAGCGAAACATTTAATATTTTTTCTTTTTTACTTTTAATATTTGTTACGCAAGCTCTTACAGTTTCTCCATTAACATCAATTTCACAAGCTCCGCAACTTCCTGTTAAACAACCTGTAGGGATTTCTAATCCTGCTTTTTCTGCAGTTGAGAACCAATCATCTCCTTCAGAGGCATATGTCTCGATATTATTAGGCCACGTAATTTTAATTAACGATTTTTTCAATTTAATAATGATGATATATTTAAATGTTTGTTAAATACATTCGCAAGATTATCAATAATTGATTCTCTCTTGATTTTATAAGATCTTGTTTTTTTATCTAGTATTGGTAGTTTTTTTCTCTTTCTTATTAAATTTATATATTGAGATCTCCATTCATCATTTTCAAAGATACCGTGAAGGTATGTTCCAGCAATTGTACCTCCGCCCTCGTTTTCTCTGTACCAGCCAAGCTCTGAATCTTTAAAAATAGGCATTATTTTTAAAGATTTTTGACTTTTGTCTAATTCTGTTATGCCATTATGTATTTCAAAACCATTTATTTCTGATAAGCAAGGCCATATTGATTCGGAGTAAGTTTGACGTGTTATTTTTTGTTCGAAGAAAGTTGTTTTTAGTGGGAGTAATCCGATACCTCTAATTTTTTTTTCTAAATTATTTTTTGAACCTTCCTTTAAAAAAGGATCTTCAATTATAGTTCCTAACATTTGTAGTCCACCACAAATTCCAATAATATTACCTTTATTTGAATATTCTGTGATGTCATCAAATAGACCTGATTTTTCAAGAAATAGTTGATCTTTAATGGTTTGTTTACTTCCCGGTATAATCACAAAGTCAAATTGATTTAAACTCTGAGATTTAATTACCCACTCTATTTCTATTGAATCTTCATTTACTAAAGGATCAAAATCTGAAAAGTTACTAATAGAGGGCAATTTTATAATTCCAACTTTTATTTCAGGATTATTCAAATGGGATTTTCTTTCAAGCAAATCTAAAGAATCTTCTGGAGGAAATTTATCGTTTAGCCAAGGAATTATTCCTAAAACAGGAATTTGAGTTTTGCTCTGGATCCATTTTTTCCCTTCTTCAAATAATGAAAGGTCTCCTCTGAATCTATTTATAATTATTCCTTTAATAAGTTTCTTTTCTTCAGGTTTCATTAATTCAAGAGTTCCTATGATTTGTGCAAATACGCCCCCCCTCTCAATATCAGTAACCAAAATGCAATTTGCATTTAAATACTTAGCAACTCTTAAATTAGTAAGATCTCTATGAATTAAATTCATTTCCACTGGACTTCCAGCCCCTTCGATAATTAAACGGCAATTTGGATTTTTTTTATAAATAGAATTTAGACTTTTTTTTATTACTTCCCAACCTGGAATAAACCAATCTTTGTAGTAATTTTTGGCAGTAGTTATTCCTATACTTTTGCCAAGGTGAATCACCTCACTTGCTGAATTGCCTTGCGGTTTTAATAAAATGGGATTCATTTCTGAAGAAGGAATAATTCCACAAGCAAAAGCTTGAAGTGCTTGTGAATATGCCATCTCTCCGCCTTCCCAATCAACCCAAGCGTTGTTACTCATATTTTGTCCTTTAAAAGGTATTGGCTCTTCTCCTGAATTTTTAAGAATCCTGCAAATGGCAGTAACTGTTAACGACTTCCCTGCTCCACTGGAAGTGCCCAGTACCATTATTGGTTTCCTCTTCGCATTTAATTTGGCTTCTGATCCCATTGGTAAATTATATTAATTTTGAAATTTATTAATTAGTAAATTGAATTATAATTTGATTAAAAATTTGTGTTAATTCTAGCCTCTGCGTCCCAATCTAGAAAGAAATTACTTGAAAATTGTCAAATTGAATTTTTTCAAATATCAAGTAACTTTGATGAAACTACCATTCAAGAAAAGAATATATTTAAATTAGCATTGGAATTATCTTTTCAAAAAGCAAATAGTTTATCTGAAAATATTAATAAAATATCATTGCCCGAAGGCTTTAATTATGGTCCTCTGGAAATTCTTGGATGTGATTCAATTTTTGAATTTAAAGGAGAAGCTTATGGAAAACCATCTAACAAAGAAGAGGCATTTATTAGATGGAAGAAAATGTCTGGGGAATTTGGATTTTTACATACTGGCCATACTTTAATAATTGGAAATTTTGATTCAACTTCAAATATTTTTAAAATCAATGAAACAATTAAACAAACAGTAAGTTCGAGAGTTTATTTTTCCAAGTTGGAGGATTTGGAAATAAAGAGTTATGTTGATACCCTTGAACCTTTATATTGCGCAGGAGGGTTTGCCCTTGAGGGTAAAGGTGGTAAATATATAGAAAAAATAGAAGGTTGTTTCAGTAATGTCATGGGGCTAAGTTTGCCATGGCTCAGAAAAAATTTATATAAATAAGAAAATTGAACAAAAAAAAGCCCTATCTTTTAAGATAGGGCTTTTTCAATTGAATAGAAATTAATCTAAATCAGGCATTTCTAGCGCTGGTTCACTCTTTCTGTCGATTCCTTTTTCGAAACCAGCAGCGGCTGCTCTAGCACGTCCAGCATGCCAAAGGTGACCGATGAATGTAAACCATCCTAGGAAGAATTGAGCTGCAGCTAACCATTGTCTTAAGTTAACAAAGTTAACAGCATTGGGCTCAGTAATGATTCCACCAACAGAGTTGATAGAAGCGTTAGGAGCATGAGTCATATATTCAGCAGCTCTTCTTACCTGCCAAGGCTGAATATCATTCTGGATTTTCTCAAGGCTCAATCCGTTAGGACCTCTTAAGGGCTCTAACCATGGACCTCTGAAGTCCCAAAATCTCATTGTTTCACCACCAAATATAATTTCACCAGTAGGAGATCTCATGAGATACTTACCTAGACCTGTTGGTCCCATCGTTGAACCTACGTTAGCTCCAATCCTTTGATCTCTCACTAGGAAAGTAAAGCTTTGAGCCTGTGAAGCTTCAGCGTTTGTTGGGCCATAAAACTCTGAAGGGTAAGCAGTGTTGTTAAACCAGATGAATGTTGAAGCAATAAAACTTGCTACGCAAATTCCTCCAAGAGCATAACTTAGTAGTCCTTCACCATTCCAGATGAATGCTCTTCTTGCCCATCCAAAGGGTTTAGTAAAGATATGGAATATTCCTCCAATAATTGCAGTAATACCCACGTAAACATGTCCACCAACAATATCTTCAATGGAGTTAACACCGATTATTGAACCAGCTCCTCCCCAAGGAGATCTGAATAGATAACCGAGAATAACTCTTGGATCTAACGTTGGGTTTACAAGTCTTACTTCACCACCACCAGGTGCCCAAGTGTCATATGCACCGCCAATAAAACACCAGTTTACTGACCATGCTAGTGCACCTACACCTAAAACAATCAAATGATATCCAAGGATATTTGTCATTTGATTCTTATCTCTCCAATCAGTGGAGAAAAATGGAAAATCTTCTTCAAGTTTTTCTGGACCTGCTAATGAATGGTAAATACCACCAAAATCAATAACAAAAGTATCTCTCAAAGTTTGTAAGTCGCCACCTATCCAAGGTAAAACTTCTCTAAATGGCTTATTTTTTAAGTAATCTGAAAAACTAAAAGATTTACTATTAATTCTCCCCAACCCCAAGATCCTTTAATTCGCCAATCAAATCATTTAGTACCTTTTTTGCATCACCAAAGACCATGGAGGTATTTGGCAGATCAAATAAATCATTTTTTATTCCAGAGTAACCTGCACTCATACCTCGTTTAATTACAAATACCGTTCTTGCTTCTTGCACATCAAGAACTGGCATGCCATATAAAGGAGAAGAGCTATCATTTTTAGCTTGAGGATTAACCACATCATTTGCTCCTAAAACTAAAACAACATCCGTTGCTGGAAAATCAGGATTTATAACGTCCATCTCTTTAAGTTGTTCGTAAGGAACATCTGCTTCTGCTAAAAGTACATTCATATGTCCAGGCATCCTCCCTGCTACAGGATGTATTGCGTAAACAACTTCAATACCATTTTGCTCTAGTTTTTTTGTCACTTCCCTCAAAGTATGTTGGGCTTGAGCTACTGCTAGACCATAACCAGGAACTATAATTACCTTATTGGCGGCCTCTAAAGTCAATGCACATTCTTCAACACTGCAAGAAGTTATATTTGTATATTCTTCTGAACCAGCAGAGGCTGTACTTTGTGCCGATAAAGATCCTCCAAAAAGAACTGAGACCAATGATCTATTCATACCCTTGCACATTACTTGAGTAAGTATTAAACCTGCCGCGCCTACCATTGCTCCTGCCACTATCAAAAGCTGACTATCAACAACGAAACCTGCTGCTGCTGCTGCAATACCCGAATAGCTATTTAATAAAGATATAACGACTGGCATATCTGCTCCACCAATTGGCAAAGTAACTCCGATGCCTAATAAAGATGAAACTATAACTAAAAGCCAAATAGAATTTGTATTGCCGTTTATCAAGTCAAAAAAGGCTATTAAGGAAGCAACTGCAAAAACGATATTTACAAAATGTCTAAATTTACTCTGAGTCCACCCTGGAGTTGATAACCAACCCTGTAACTTTGCCATTGCCACTATTGAGCCTGTGAAAGTTATGGCACCTACAAATATAGAAACAGATATGGAAACTTCGTTAATCAGTGACTTAAAAAAATCGAGATTTTCTAAATTATTAGATAAAGGGAAAATAGCTACGCC
>CACOFO010000038.1 GCA_902626435.1 uncultured Prochlorococcus sp. | reverse complement strand
AGAGAAAAGAAAAAGGAAAAACGAACATCGAAAAATCAACTAAACAGAATTTTAAATAAATATCCTTATTTACCTTTCATTTTAGGTTTTTCATTACTGGCAATATTAATAATCGACTTAGTAAATTTTTACAAATAGATATATAAAAAAGCGGATATTTTCAGGAGAAAAAAAGATTATCTTCGCAATTGCGAAATTATTTTTCCATAATAAAAATAAAACTTATGAAGCTTTTTAATACCCCATTCTCCTTGATTTTAGGAGTACTAACTTTATTTTCAATATCTAATGCTAATGCAGGCGGCTGCAGTTATCATTCTGAGAAGAAGGCAGAAATTGAATGCTTGTCTAATGATAAAAAATGTTTAGAGGCGAAGGAAAAAGAATTACTCTACAAAGTTGAGGTATAAATGTTTGATAATCTTGGAACTGCTTTAGTACAGGCATTAGGATTCTTCGCTGTTTTTGTTTTTTTTGTTTATCAAACTTTATTTACAGATAATAAACCCAAAAATTCAGAATTAAATCTTAAAAAAAGAAAGGTTTCCGATACAAAAGAATCAATCAAAAAAGAACCGAAAAAAGGTTTATTTAATAGAAAATCTAAACCAGATGAGGAGAATTTACTAGCTCAAAAAAAGGTATTATTTGGGAGAAAAAAAGAAGTTATTAAAGAAGAGATTAAACCAAAGAAAAAAGGTTGGTTCAAATAGTTAAAGTTAAAATAACACTATTTTGATATCCTTTATACAAAAAATATTTTTAGTAACTTTATAATTTAAAGAAGTTAATACTAAATATGAACCATAGAGAAATCACAAAAAAATATAGTGAGTTAATCAATAAGGCTCAGTCTGCTACTGGCCGTAAGGAAGTTGTAGGTCTTTTAAAAAAAGCTGCCAAATTGAAATCTCAGATTGAAATCAATTATTAGATCTATAATTTAGTTTAATTCTAAATGTAAAAATTTTTTTTAAATAAGTTTTTGCATGAGATAATCTGCATAGATTATTTTTCTTATGAATAAAAAAGGTTATACAACCGAAAGTGGAGGTAGACAGAATGGTTTCGCAATTGAGCCAGAAATTAACCCTATATCAGAAGGCGAATCTAGGAAATCCATATTTTTATTTATTGGAATATTATTACCTTTTCTAATAGGCGGTTTTTATTATTTAAGAACTCTGAATATATTCTGATATTTTATAAGCAATTTTTAGCAATATATTCTTCCGAACTAACTATCTCTTGATTAAGTTCTCTGATGAAGGATTAAATCCATTTTGCTCTAAAAAGATTTAACCTTTTCAAAATTTTGCTGATTTTTTTTTATGGATTTTTCTTCAAACTATCATCTTTTTCTGTTGAATAATTCATTTAATTAACGGATTACTTTTACACATAAATTATGCAAAATATATGCTTGCTAGTGAAATTATAAATATTACATAAAGAATTTAATATTAATAAATTTAGTATTTATAAGTATTTATAAGTATTTATTAGTATTTATAAGTTGTTTATCTGCGACCACAATTGTTTAATTTTCAAAAAGTACTAATAGTAACAAGTTCCATTAAATCTCTAGACTGAAGATATTTTTGAAATACTTCAGAATAAAATGCTTTTTTAGCAGCAAATTTTGATTCGAATTCTATTACTAAACCAAGCTGCCCTCCATCCCATTCATTTGAGGTTGACTCTTGTATTAAATCTCTCTTTACTATCACTCCTCCAACAGATTTAATCCAAGGTAATACAGTCCTTATATATTCCAGAAACAAATCAGCATTTGGAATTGAAATTTTCTTTAGCCAGTAGCTTTTTGTCATCAAATCAACATATTCTTGGTAGAATATAGCATATGGAGGTAAGTATTAATTCTCAATTTTATACTCACAGTTTATTAAATGGATTCCAATGATGATTTATAAATTCACCTCTTAAATCTCCAAATTCCGTGAGGGTGCAGGCTATTGCCGGAACTCCTTGAAATTGATCATGATTTCCCTATGGCTAAGATAGAAATGATTTACAGGGTGTCTGAGAGCTTAGGTTGAGTAGTTCTAATAGTACTTTTTAAAATATTCGGCTTTTATTGATAACCTTCACATTCTTGATCCCTTTAATTTAAATGATCTTAATCTAATTAAACCGAGAGGAATAAGATCGATTATTGGTTCTGGGATTTTAATAACTCTTTATTACATAAATCAAAAAAGTTGGGTTCAAATTTATACATGCTGGAGTTATAGATCCTAAATTTGGAAGAAAAATATAAAGGCTATAAAAGAAATTAATAATGAACAATTAGGGTGGTTAGAGATAAATTATTTAAGTAATTGGCTTCGAATCTGCAGAGGTGATAAAGGTACTTTATTTGTTTTAAGTAAATATAAATTTACAGACTTCATTCAAAAATTTTAAGGAATTTATAAAAATCTTTTTAAAAAATAAACTAATTCTTTATCCAAATTGACTTTAAAACGAAATAAATTGGAAAATATTTGAAAGATTCTTTAGGTATTTCGTAACTTAAGAATTTTAGTGTTTCTTCTAACCAGTAACAAATATCAAATCCTAAAAGAATTTTTTCTAGAATAAACCAAAATTCTTTATCAAATATAATTCTGAAGTTTAGGTAAATATATTCCCAATGAAAGGTATTCCAATATTGGGTTAAAAATGAGGAAAAAATAAGCCAAAATGATATAAATAGAAAACTTTTAAGAAATTTATAAAATTTATTCATATACCAGCAACTATTTTATTGAATTTCAAATATCCCTTATTATTAGTAGCATCACATTTTTTTTCCATGAAATATATCCAAAAAGATATAAATTATTTAGAAAATAGTAAATTTTCGTGGCATTAATAATTATTCTTCTTTTTTTAGATTCTGTGCCTTTAAATTTTTATTCTTAAGAATAAATCCCAAAAAAAGAAAAGCAAAATATATTAGTAGACTTATGCCAAAAATTAAAAATATCTTTGGAATATCCATAAATGATTTTTTTATATAAATTACAGCATTTATAGCAAAGTTTTATCTATGGTAATGATTCTTCATTTATCACGATAACGAGATTCAATTATTAAGCTTATAGTGTTATTTAAATTATATGCAAGTAGCTTTTGCCTGGAGTCTTTGTCTTTCAGTTGGTGTCGTTTTATTATCTATTATTCCATTAACTATAGGGAGAGTTAAAGCGGGATATTCTGTTGAAAATATGTCTGCGCCAAGGGCTCTATTCGATGAATTACCTTCTTTTGGTAAAAGAGCAGTTTGGTGTCATCAAAATTGTTGGGAAAGTATTTCCCTTCATGCTCCCGCATGTCTTCTTTGTTTGTTTACTTTAACTGACTCTACTATTGCAATAATTGCAGCATTTATTCATCCTATTTTTCGTTTTTTATATATTTGTGCCTATATATTTGATATCCCAACAGCTAGAGGTTTAATGTGGGCCTCAGGAATTTTTACAACACTTTTGCTGTACAAAGAGGGCTTAACACAATTGATATAAAATATTAAACAATAAACTTTTCTAAATCTTTTAATTGATATTCATTAATTAGTTTCACTTTATTTGATTTTGCTAGTTGATGGGCAGATTTTGTAAAGCCAGATTTTGAGACTATTATTGCATGTGTACCTTTCCAAAATAATTTACCAGCTGAAATTTCCTGAACTGCTTTATTTCCAATAGCTTTTTCATGATCTTTACATTGAATACAAATTCTCAAATCATTTATTGACGCAATTAAGTCAACCCCTTGATCACCTGTATTAGGGGTTTCTTTTACTCCCCAGCCATTTTGTTTGAGAATTTCCATACAATGATTTTCAAATCTAATACCTTTTTTGTAGTTTTCCTTATTTTTACTTGAGTAGTTTTTTTCTATTAGGTTTAGGCATGATTTCTCTATTTGACTTGCTATGAATACAAACCAATCTTCAGTTTCGAGCTTTCTACTAGATCCAATTATCTCATCATCAATAATAGGATTCTCATTACAATACGATCTCCACTTTTCGAAAAATAATTCCATACTTCCAAATTTTTTTAAAATTACTTTTTCCCAGAAGTATGGTATACCCTCTTTAAATCGCTTGGATCCATTAAATATACATTTCTCAATTGCTTTTTCATCAAGAGGTGGATTGCCAATCCATTTTTTATAATCTTCGTTACCGTAAGCATCTATTTCCCTTAATCTAATCCTCTCCTCTAACAAATTGTATTTGTTTTCTTCTATTAAATTATTAATTGTTTTAATAAAGAAATTGGAATTCAAGGCATTATTTAACTTAAATTTTTTCTTTTTAATTTGATAATCTCTTACAATTATAAAAATTAATAAAATAATAAAAATAATTAAAATAAAAAAAAATTTCATTAAAGATTTTATTTTCGATTTAAAAAGTTTTTGTTTTTCTAATAACAAAATTATTTTTTGTTATTACTGAAGATTCATTGACTTCAAACCCATTAATTGCTGATATTTCTCCTTTTATACCTTCTAATGTTAGCTGCTCTATAATTCCTTTTATTACTTCATCCTCGACTAACTTCCTATCAATCCTTTCAGGAGTAATATCTGTTACCCATTTTGAGGTCTTTTTTTTTACAACCTCTGTAGGGTTAGTTATTTTTAAGTAGATAGCCATTTTTTAAGTTATTCAGTTGAATTATAAGCATTAAATCTCCTTAACTTTTATTATTGTCATTACTTTCCCACTCAAGAAATTGAAAAACAAAAATTGTAAAGATAGAGAAAAATACTATAAACAAACCTAACCACCCTATGAATTTGTGCTCTGTAAAAAGATTTGTAAGCATTGACTTTTCTTGATATCTTGATTCCATTTCATATTGGTAAGAGTCAATAACTTGAAATATATTCATAATTAATAATTTAATAAACCTTTTAATTAACGGATAATAATTTCAACCGTTTAATTTAATAAATGCTTCCGATAAGAAATCTGGTCTTTTTCTTATTATACAAAAATTTAGTTTATTTATTAAGACTAAATTGACTTCAGCAAACGTTAAGATTTCTTTTTTCTGGTTAAGAAATTTTGAAATTACATTAATCCTCGGACTTTTTTCAATATTAAATTCGCTTTCAATTGTTATTTTTTCACCAATAAATAAAGGGGATTTATATTTTATTGAAGTATTGATTAAAGGTAAATCTAAACCTTTTTTAGTAAGTTCAAAATAACTTATACCTACTTCAAAAAGTGCATTAATTCGGCTTTCTTCAAGCCAATTAAAATATGTACCATGCCACATTACACCTGCATGGTCTGAATGTTGAGGTAAAACAATTTTTTCTATTTTCCAAACTGGTTTTTGTCCATGTTTCATTGAAAAAAAATTTTTGATATTGTAAATTAATATTGTTTATTAATATTGTTTATTAATATAAGAATCACCATAACTATATTTATAAATTTATGTTTAATCGTAATAATAAAAGTAGAAAAATGAAGAAGATTTTTCAATGGGAAGAATATTTAAATTGGAAAAATATGTCAAAAGAACAGAAATTAAATTTCAAGAGGGCCTGTTTATTCCCCTTTCTAGTCTATATAGTTTATGTTTTTCTTAATCAGTACTCCTTAGCAATTCTTTTATTACTAGG
>CACOFO010000037.1 GCA_902626435.1 uncultured Prochlorococcus sp. | reverse complement strand
ATAATTTAGATCAAAATAAATCATTTTTTAAAAGCAAAAGTAATAAAGAACTCATTAACTGGCTTAGATCTCAAAAAACTGATGTTGTTTTAATTTCAAGAGGAGATCCTCTATGGTTTGGAATTGGGAGAATACTTCTAGAAAATTTTTCAAAAGATGAGTTAACATTTTATCCTTCAAATACTTGCATTCAATTGGCATTTAGTAAATTAAAGATCCCTTGGCAAAATACTGTTAATGTAAGTATTCATGGAAGAGATTCAACAAATTTAGTTAAAGCTCTTAAAACTAAGCCTGCAAGTTTAGCTGTTATTACTGATTCAAGTATCAAAAGTTTAGAAATAATCAAAAAAAATTTATCAGAATTAAACCTCATTGACTTTTATGATTTTTGGCTTTGTGAAGAGATAGGTTTCGAAAATGAAAATATAAGGAAATTGAATCTTAAAGAGTCATTACCCTCTGATATATCAAATTTGAACATTGCTGTTTTAAAAAGAACAAAGGGAAAACATACGAATAATAATCTCCCTTTTTTTGGAATCAGTGACATTATTTTTAAAACTTTTGATGATAGACCAAATTTATTAACTAAAAGGGAAGTGCGGATTCAAATCTTAGCTGATTTAGATCTTCCTAAAAATGGGGTTATTTGGGACATTGGAGCAGGTTGTGGCTCAATTGGTTTAGAGGCATTGAAATTAAGGCCTAATTTAGATTTAATTTGTATCGATAAAAGGCTTGGCTCAAAAGCATTAATACTTGAAAACTCGATAAGGCTTGGCGTTAAACCGAAATTTATTTTTGAGGAAGACATTAATTCTATATTGCATACAAAAAATTTCAGTTCTTATGAAAAACCTAATAGATTAGTAATTGGAGGATGTGATAAAAATACTAAACTTAAAATTATTAATAAATTAGCTCAGGACATGAGTATTGGAGATATTATAGTTATCCCAATCATCGACATTCAAACTATTAAAGAATTAAAAGAGGAATTAGAGGATAAAAATTTCAAAACAAATTTAAATTTAATTCAGACCTATAAAAGCTTAAGTATCACTGAGGGATTGAGATTAGAACCAAATAATCCTGTTTTTCTATTAAAAGGAAAAAAATAAATCCACATAATTGTTATTTGTTAGGTTTAGCCACATGGGGTAAACCCCAACCTAGTTTATTTCTTAAAACTTGGAAAAACTCATGATCTTCAAGTCTAATAAACTTAACTGAGTGTTTACTTTTTCTTATTAAAACTCTATCTTCAGGCCAAACATAACAACCAGCATTTCCATCAACAACCATAACCAATCTTTCAGGCGTTGCGGGGAAAACAGTTACTGGCTCTGAATCATTAAAAACCAATGCTCTAGATGCCAGTGAATGTGGAGCAATTGGAGTTAATTGCACGACAGGGCAATCAGGTGTAATAACTGGCCCTCCAGCACTTAGAGAATAGGCAGTAGATCCAGTAGGAGTAGATAAAATTACTCCGTCAGCTGAGATATCCACGGGAGCATGTCGCCCTATAGAAATCTCAAAATGGCACATACTAGTCAGAGGTTCTCTATGAAGAGCCATCTCATTAATGCAGAGAGACTCCCATCGCCTCTGATCATTCCTCATTACACTAATAATGAAGCAAGTTCTTTCTTCAATTTCCCAATTTCCACTAATGATTTTATCTATTGCTTCATCAAGATTTGATAAATAAGCTTCCGCAAGAAAACCTAAATGACCAGTATTTATTGTAAGGATTGGAATTTTAGCAGGTGCTGTTTGCCTCGCAGCAGAAAGCACAGTTCCATCTCCGCCAAGAACAATTGCAAATGCCATTGACGAATCAAAGCCCTCGGGGACACAGTTCGTATATCCCAAAGGACGAACATGTTGATCAGGATTGGCGAATCCAACCATTCCACCAGAACTACTAACTCTTACGACTTCATAATTAGATTTTTCCAATTTTTTCTGAACAGAACTTGCAGTTTGGACAGCAAGTTCTTTCCCATCATTAACGATTAACCCTGCTTTACGTACCAATCAAAAAAAATTAAAGCTATGAATATCTTAAACTAATTTGCTGGACAATCCTAATTTTAAATTGCAATTTTATTAGAACTGCTCTAAGAATCTAAGATCATTTGTATAAAATTTTCTGATGTCGTCAATCTGATGTCTTACCATACAAAATCTTTCAACTCCCAATCCAGCAGCGAATCCTGTCCATTTCTCAGAATCTATACCCAATTTTTCTAATACTTTTGGATCTACCATTCCGCATCCCATAACTTCCAACCATTTACCTTTCCATTGAACATCTACTTCTGCCGAGGGTTCAGTGAATGGGAAATAACTAGCTCTAAATCTTACAGGAATATCTCCAAAAAAGGTCTTTAAGAATGTAAGCACTGTTCCTCTTAAATGACTAAAGTTAATATCTTGATCGATACATAAAACCTCAACCTGATTAAATATAGGGGAATGAGTAGCATCTACAGCATCTCTCCTGTAAACTCTGCCAGGGGCAATAATTCTTACTGGAGGAGGATTTTTCTCTAAGTACCTTATTTGAACAGGAGAAGTATGGGTCCTTAAAAGTCGATTTTCATCTAAATAGAAAGTATCCTGCATATCTCTTGCGGGATGATTCTTGGGTATATTGAGAGATTCAAAATTATAAAAATCAGTTTCTATTTCCGGACCACTTTCAACTGAATATCCTAAACCACAAAAAATATCAATTATTTCATCTTGCGTTGAAATCAAAGGATGTTTATTGCCAGGGGGGGTTCCAATTGAAGGGATAGTTACATCAATTTTTTCTGTTTTAATTTTTTTGTCTAAGGCTTCACTATTTAATTGATTTTTTCTTTCAATTAATAGCTCTTGCAAATTTATCTTTATAATATTTGCCTTCTGGCCAATAATTGGTCTATCAGAAGCAGATAATTGACCCATTGTTTTCAAGATAATTGATAATTCACCTTTTTTCCCTAATAAAGAAACTCTTAATTGATCCAGTTTTTCATGAGTATTAGCATTATCAATATTATTTTTTGCTTTTAGAGAAAGATTATTTAGTTTTTCCTCAATTTGACTTAATGATTCAATCTGACTCACTGATATAGTAAAAATAAGTATTTCTTTATCTTACTTAAATATCGTCCATAAATAAAATTGATTGATTAATGAAACCGTTAAATATATTAATTAGCAATGATGATGGTGTTTTTGCAGCGGGGATAAGAGCTTTAGCAAAATCAGCGCAAAAAAGAGGGCATAAGGTAAAAGTAGTATGTCCTGACCAGGAAAGATCAGCTACTGGACATGGACTTACTTTACAATCTCCATTAAGAGTGGAGAGGGCAGACGAATTATTCGAGGAAGGCATTGAAGCGTGGGGATGTTCGGGCACACCTGCAGATTGCGTCAAATTAGCACTATCTGAACTCTTGGATAATAAACCTGATCTAGTTCTATCTGGAATAAATCACGGTCCAAATTTAGGAACTGATATTTTTTGTTCAGGCACAGTCGCTGCGGCTATGGAAGGCACTTTAGAAAATGTTCCCTCAATGGCAATAAGTGTAGCTAGTTTTAAATGGAAGAATTTTGAATTTGCTGGAGAAATTGCTATGAATATTGCTGAACAAGCAATTAACGATAGTTGGCCAGCATCACTTCTATTAAATTTGAATATACCCCCTTGCGAGAAAAGCAAAATAAAAGAATTATCCTGGACAAGATTATCAGTCAGAAAATATAAAAATCAATTTTCCAAGAGAGAAGACCCAAGGGGTGATGATTACTATTGGTTAGCCGGTGAGGTAGTTTTAGATCTCAAATCAAAAGGTTATGGTCCTAAGAATTGGCCTAGTGATGTATCTCAAATACAAGATAATAAAATATCGCTTACACCTGTAGAACCAGATTTATTTTGGAGAGGCAATTTAGAACACTTACCTAAAATTAATAATTCATTTGTAAATCCTTCTTAAAAGCCATAAAGAAAAGCAAAGTCCAAAAAAATGAGCCGCAATAACTTGCGTGTTACTGAGAACTGATAATATTTCAAGTCCAGTAATTGGGATATCAGATGTCGCCGTTATCAATTGTCCCGTCGTTTGAGAGGATGCTTGTATAAATAAGGCGCCCATAAGGGCTTGATATCCAATTAATCCAAACAAAATTCCTATTAAATCAACTATAAGACCTCTTTTTATTAATTTGCTGGTTTGTCCTCTTGAGGGTCTTGCATTGCTTGCGATTGCTCTCCCTGTTCTAACTATTAACCAACCTTGCCAAAGACTCATACATAGTAAGATCAAAGATATTGTTGTAAGTGATAAGCCAGGCGCCAAGCCAAGCTGTCCTTCGCTATTATTTACAACATTTGAAAAAAGCAAAACTGCTGCAACAACAACACCTAAAATGGATTGAACCCAAAAGCGTATCCATCCAATGCGTCGCATTCCAAATGAAAGGGACTGAAAATCAATTTTGTCAGACATTCATTTGATTGAATAAACTATAATCTATTCAAATTTGCCATCAAAATCATAAAATTGCACGTAATCTTTTGATCTCTTTAATATCGCCATCTGAAATTAAGAATTCCACTTCAATAGCTATCGGAAGTTTTGATGGACTACATGCTGGCCACAGAAAATTAATAAAAAGTGTAGTTGAAGAAAATCAACATACCCCAACAATTGCGAGCTTCTGGCCTCATCCCAGAGAAGTTCTATACAAAGAGATGCGTCTTAGACTTGACCTCCCCTATGAAAAACTACCTATTCTTGAAGATCTTGGAATTGAACAATTAGTTCTGATTCCTTTTGATAAGGAACTATCAAAATTAAGTGCAGAAAGATTTGTAAGAGATATTTTGATAAATCAATTGCAAGCAAAAAACATTTCTGTAGGTGCTAATTTTAAATTTGGTTTTAGAAGAAGTGGAGACATTAATACTATTAAAAATACCATTAAAGATACGGACATAAAACTAAAAATTACTCCAATTTTAGAAGACAAAGAAGGTAGAATTAGTAGCAGCAGAATAAGAAATTTACTAGAGAAAAGTGATCTGAAAAAAGCTTTTAAAATGCTTAATAGGCCTTATAGTTTTAATGGAAAGGTTGTTAAAGGTAAAGAAATTGGAAAAAGTATAGGATGGCCTACCGCAAATCTTGAAATAGATGGCAGAAAATTTTTACCTGGGGAAGGAGTCTACGCAGCTTGGGCAACTATAGAAAATTCCAACCAAAAAATTGAATCTATTATGAATCTTGGTTCTCAACCAACAATAAATCCTTCATCGCCATCTGCAGTTGAAGTCCATTTAATTAATAAAGATATCGATCTATATGGTTTAAATCTATATGTAGAACCAGTTGAAAAGCTTAGATCTCAAATCCAGTTCAAAAGTATAGATCAACTTTCTAATCAAATAAAAAAAGATAGAGATAATGCCCTAAGAATTTTTAAAAACAACAAAAAATAATTTAACAATGCTGAATTCCAATACTAAAAACTCTGAAGATTTAAGAACTTATCAGATTATTGACGCCAATCTAGACAGAGCTAGGGAGGGATTAAGAGTACTAGAGGATTGGGCTAGATTTGGTTTAGGCAAAGAAAAATACGTTGAAAGGATAAAAAATTTTAGACAAATTTTAGGAAAAAATCATTTAGAAGTTTATAAACAATCTAGAAATCATATTGAGGACAAATGCAAAGGATTGACTCATCAAGAGCAAACCAACAGAAAAACTTCTGAGCAAATTATAAGTTCTAATTCAGGCAGAGTTCAAGAAGCATTAAGAGTAATAGAAGAATTTTCGAGACTACATAATCATCAGCTATCCAAAGTCGCTTCGGAAATTAGATATGAAATTTACACTATAGAAGTCGACTTATTAAATTTAAGCAAGCGTAAGAATTCTGAGCAAATATTAAAAGAAAATGATTTATATGTAATCACGGATCAAAAGGATAATTTATTAGAAATTTTAGAAGAGATTTTAATTGCAGGAGTAAGAATCATTCAACATAGATTTAAAAAAGGAACAGATAAAGATAATCTTCAAGAAGCAATTAAGATTAAAAATCTGTGTAAAAGATATGATTCTTTGTTCATAATTAACGACAGACTTGATATAGCTCTAGCTTCTAATGCGGACGGGATTCATCTTGGACAAGATGATTTAGACTTAAAAACCGCAAGAAAATTATTAGGATATTCAAAAATTATAGGTATAAGCGCAAATAATGAAATTGACATTTCTAATGCTCTTAAAGATGGTTGTGATTACATAGGAATAGGGCCAGTATTTGAAACAGAAACAAAAAAGAACAAAAAGCCTATAGGTATTGAAAAGATCAAAACATTAACAAAAGATTTAAATATTCCTTGGTTTGCTATAGGAGGAATTAAGTCGAATAATATTTCATATTTAAAAAAAAATGGGTTTAAAAAAGTTGCCTTGGTTTCCCAATTAATGAATTCTGAAGATC
>CACOFO010000036.1 GCA_902626435.1 uncultured Prochlorococcus sp. | reverse complement strand
TCTTATTATTATTCGAGCTATCATAGTAAATTAATTGTCTGAAAGGAGAAAGAGATTACATGATTTATTGTTAACTCTAATTAGTAAAGATAGTGAGTTTGAATTTATTGCTGAAGATTCTAGCGATTTAACATCTAACTATTTTGAAAAAGACACTTTGAATTTATCTCGAGTTATAGAAAAAAATCGTAAAATAATTAAAAGATATCAATCTATTGTAAGAACAGCAGTAACTTTAGATGCCCTGATGGATTCTGAAAATGAAGAAAATTACAAAATCAAATAAAAATATTTTTTTAAAAGGAATATTATCTTTACTTTTATTACTATCCTTTATTTTTAACCCATTAAAAGTATCTGCAGAAGTTGCAGAAACTGAAATAAATGGCGAATTAATAAATGCTAGTAGTGAATTTTTAAGAGACTTAGACTTTGAAACTTGGCAATTAGTAGCTTATAAATCACCTCTTTTTGCAGATAAATTAATCTTGAGAATAATAGGATATCCAGGGAATCTTAGGATTGATCATCCCACTGACTTGAGGGTTGAATCTGGAATAAAACAGTGGTTTTTAGATGATAAAACATTACTTAATGTCGAATTAGCAAATGATGGAAGACAAGCTGCTGCAGAATTTGATCTTGATGAATTGATTAAAAATCTAGATAAAAATAGACCATTAAGATTATCTTTGTCAGGAGTTTTTTCTGAGTTACCCGTACCTCCCTTTGTAGTTAAAGAGTGGAGATCAATAAACTGAATCTGATATTTGGAGATGTCTGAAAAAAATTTAAACCATACAAAATGGATGAAAAGAGCAATTTTTTTAGCTTCTTTGGGCAAAAATACAACGAGCCCTAACCCTCGGGTAGGAGCAGTGATACTCGATAAGAATGGAAACCTTATTTCAGAAGGATTTCATTACAAGGCTGGTATGCCCCATGCTGAGGCAATGGCTTTTAATAATTTAAGAAGAGATGCTAAAGACGGCTCAATGTATGTAAATCTTGAACCTTGCTGCCACCATGGGAAAACACCTCCATGTGTAGATAAGGTGATATCATCGGGCATAAAAAAGGTATATATTTCTATTGAAGACCCTGATAAAAGAGTCTCTGGTAAAGGTATTAAGCTTCTAAAAGAAGCTGGGATACAAGTTCACTTAGGATTATGCAAAAAAGAATCCTTAGATTTAAATAAGGCTTTTGTTCATAGGAATATTACTAAAATGGCATTTGGTGTTCTTAAATGGGCAATGAGTATTGATGGAAGAATAGCTTTAAAAAATGGAAAAAGTAAATGGATTACTAACAAGGAATCAAGGTCAATAGTCCATTCTTTTAGAGCAGAATTTGATGCAATAATCATTGGTGGAAACACATTAAGAAGAGATAACCCACTCTTAACAAGTAGAGGTTCAAAAAATCCTGAGCCTTTGCGAGTTGTTTTCACAAAAAGTTTAGATCTTCCTTCAGAATCTAATCTTTGGGATTGTAATAAGTCTAAAACTATAGTTATTTATGATTCTTCTACAGCAAATGAAAATTACCTTACAAGGATTCCAAAATGTGTTGAGGTTGAAAAGGTATCATCAGATAATCCAGAGTTGATTTCCAAAATACTTGCTAAAAGAGGGTGTAATAAAGTTCTTTGGGAATGTGGCCCTAGATTAGCTACCGCTGCAATTAAATCAAATTGTATTCAAGAAATTATTACTTTTATCGCACCAAAAATTTTGGGTGGAGAAAATAGTATGAATCCCTTTGGTGATTTTAAATTTAAAGAAATGGATGAAATTATTAAATTAAGTGATTCTCAGTTTAGTTTGATTGGAAATGATATATGCGTTAAGAGTTCAATTAAAAATTAATTTTTTTACTAATATCAATGGGTTAAAGTACCGTTCGGTTCTTACCCCCAAAAAAAAATACAGATACGGAATCTCTTCGTTTAGTTTATAATAAGTTCACGTTTGATCACAACTATGCCAATAAGACAAGATAATAATCAACCTAATAGAAAATTTGGAATTGTTAATATCATTTTGATAGGAGTTGGAGCGTTACTATTATTCAGCAGCCTTTTCCCTAACCAAAATATGCAAATCCCTAGGGTACCTTACTCTTTATTTATAGATCAAGTTAATGATGGTGAAGTAAAGCGTGCATATATTACTCAAGAACAAATTAGGTATGAGTTAAATGGGGCAGAAGAGGGGGCTCCCTCTGTCTTAGCAACCACCCCTATCTTTGATATGGATCTTCCCCAAAGATTAGAAAGTAAGGGTGTGGAATTCGCAGCAGCCCCTCCAAAGAAGCCTAATTTCTTTTCAACTATCCTGAGCTGGGTTGTTCCTCCTTTGATTTTTATACTCGTTTTACAATTCTTCGCTAGAAGAAGCATGGGAGGTGGAGGAGCGCAAGGTGCTTTGAGCTTTACCAAAAGTAAAGCTAAGGTTTACGTACCAGATGATGAATCCAAAGTTACTTTTGCAGATGTTGCTGGCGTAGACGAAGCAAAAGATGAGTTAACCGAAATTGTAGATTTTTTAAAGAGACCAGAAAGATACACAGATATAGGAGCTCGCATACCCAAAGGTGTACTTCTTGTTGGACCTCCAGGTACAGGTAAGACCCTTCTTTCTAAAGCAGTTGCTGGAGAAGCTGAAGTCCCTTTCTTCATCATTTCAGGTTCAGAGTTTGTTGAACTTTTTGTGGGTGCAGGTGCGGCAAGAGTAAGAGATTTATTTGAACAAGCAAAGAAAAAAGCTCCATGTATAATTTTTATTGACGAATTAGATGCAATCGGTAAAAGCCGTTCAGGATCAATGGGAGTAGTTGGTGGTAATGATGAAAGAGAACAGACCCTAAACCAATTACTTACTGAAATGGATGGTTTTGCTTCAGCCGATAAGCCAGTAATTGTTCTGGCAGCGACTAACCAGCCAGAAGTTCTTGATGCTGCTTTGTTAAGACCAGGGAGATTCGATAGACAAGTTTTAGTTGATAGACCAGATTTATCTGGAAGAAAGACAATCCTTGAAATTTATACAAAAAAGGTCAAGCTTGCTGAATCTATAGATCTAGATTCAATTGCACAAGCTACGAGTGGTTTTGCAGGAGCTGACTTGGCCAATATGGTAAATGAAGCTGCTTTATTGGCTGCAAGAGCTAAAAGAAAGAGTGTTGAGCAACAAGATTTAAGTGAAGCTATAGAAAGAGTGGTTGCTGGTTTAGAAAAGAAAAGTAGAGTCTTACAGGATGATGAGAAGAAAGTCGTTGCTTATCATGAAGTAGGTCATGCAATTGTTGGTCATCTTATGCCAGGAGGCTCAAAAGTTGCAAAAATTTCGATTGTGCCAAGAGGAATGAGTGCACTTGGTTATACTCTTCAATTACCAACTGAGGAGAGATTCTTGAATTCAAAAGAAGAACTAAAAGGTCAAATAGCTACACTTCTTGGAGGGAGATCTGCTGAAGAGGTTGTCTTTGGAAAAATTACTACTGGAGCATCTAACGATTTACAAAGAGCAACTGATATAGCAGAACAAATGGTGGGTACATTTGGAATGAGTGAAATTCTTGGCCCCCTCGCTTACGACAAACAAGGCGGAGGTCAGTTTTTAGGAAATGGAAATAATCCTAGAAGATCTGTTAGTGATGCTACTGCCCAAGCAATTGATAAAGAGGTAAGAGATTTAGTTGATGATGCGCATGAAACTGCACTCAATATTTTGAGGAATAATTTACCTCTGCTTGAATCTATTTCTCAGAAAATCCTTCAAGAAGAAGTTATAGAAGGTGACGATCTCAAAACACTCCTATCAGAAAGTAAAATGCCTGCATAGTAGAATTTTGATTTTCATTTAAAGTTAGATGCTCAATCCAATCAGGCTTGCAAATAATAATTTTTTATCAAGCTTGGATATTTCAAGTCAAGAGCTTTTTCATATTTTAGAGATAGCTATAAACTTTAAAAATAACAATTTAAATATTGAACTTAAAGATAAAGTTTTAGGGTTAATTTTTGATAAATCTTCTACTCGTACTAGGGTTAGTTTTCAGGTGGCAATGTCAAGACTTGGCGGTACTACAGTTGATCTACTTCCCTCTACTTCTCAAATTGGTAGGGGCGAGCCAATTAGAGATACAGCAAGAGTCTTAAGTAGATATTGTGATGTTCTCGCTATAAGAACCTTTAATCAATCCGATTTGGAAGAGTATGCAAAATGGTCTTCTAAGCCAGTTATTAATGCCCTTACAGATTTAGAACATCCTTGCCAGGCTTTGGCAGATTACATGACAATGAAAGAGGAATTTTTTGATTTTAAGGATATAGTTTTGACTTTTATAGGTGATGGTAACAATGTTGCTAACTCTTTAATTTTGTGTGGAGCTTTATTAGGAGTAGAAGTTAGGATTGCATGTCCTAAAGGTTATGAACCTAAATCCCAAATAATTGAAAAAGCATATGAAATATATAAAAATAAGGACTTATTAAAAATTACTAATGATCCTATTACTGCAGCAAAGGGAGCAAATGTTTTATATACAGATGTTTGGTCATCTATGGGGGAAGAAAATCAAAAAGAAGAGAAAGATAAAGACTTTCTGGGATTTACTATTGATAACAATATAGTGAGAAATGCTGAAAAAAATGCAATTATTCTTCATTGTCTACCTGCCTATAGAGATAAAGAAATAACGGACGAAGTAATTGAAAGTAAAAAAAGTAGAATTTTTGAGCAAGCAGAAAATAGAATGCACGTTCAACAAGCTCTTTTATCATGCCTTGTTTCATGAAAAGATTGCCTTTTATCTTTTAAAGAGGTACAAATGTATTAGAGTACAAATGTTTTTATGAAAACTTCTGAAGGTAATAAGCTTACAGATGCTCAGAATGAGCTATATGGATGGATAAAGAAATATATGAAGGACTTCCAACATAGTCCTTCGATTAGGCAAATGATGCAAGCCATGGGCCTTAAATCTCCTGCTCCAATTCAAAGTCGCTTGAGGCATTTGCAAGAAAAGGGATACATTTCATGGCAAGAAGGTAAAGCAAGAACAATGCAAATAGTTGATGAAATTATAGAAGGAGTACCAATAATGGGTTCAGTTGCAGCTGGAGGTTTAATTGAAACTTATTCTGATGTTCAAGAGAATTTAGACATTTCTGATGTTTTAAAAAATAAAAATGTTTTTGCTCTTACAGTAAATGGAGATTCAATGATTGATGCATGTATAGCAGATGGAGATATGGTTTTAATGGAGCCAATTACAGATACATATTCCCTTAGAAATGGAACTATTGTTAGCGCAATGGTTCCTGGTTTAGGAACAACTTTAAAATATTTTGCCAAGAGAGGAGGAAAAATATTTCTTGAAGCGGCAAATCCAGATTATGAACCAATTGAGTTGAATTTAGATGAAGTTGTTTTTCAAGGCAAACTCCTAGCTGTTTGGAGAAAATTATAACTTTAGACAGTTCGACTTATTCTTAGATCATTACTTATAAGTTTTTTTTAAACCAATCTATTGTTTTTAATAAACCTTCTTTAAGTTCTATTTTTGGTTCCCAATTTAATAAATTCTTAGCTAGTTCTATTGAAGGTTTTCTTTGTCTTGGATCATCTTTGGGCAGTTCCTTGTAATCAAATGTTAATTTCGGATTGATTAATTCTCTTATTATAGAAGCGAGTTCTTTTATTGAAAATTCATTTGGGTTTCCTATATTTACTGGATTTTGATAATCGCTATCCATTAAAAGAATCATTCCATCAATTAAATCATCCACGTAACAAAAAGATCTTGTTTGATATCCATCCCCATAAATAGTAATTTTTTCTTGTTTAATGGCCTGAACTATAAAGTTGCTTATTACTCTCCCGTCATCTGCTCGCATTTTTGGTCCATATGTATTGAAAATTCTCATAATTCTGACATCAACCCCATGAATTCTTTGATAATCTGAACAAAGAGTTTCAGCTATTCTTTTACCTTCGTCATAACAACTTCTTATGCCAGTGGTATTGACTGAACCTTTGTATGATTCTTTTTGTGGATGTTCCTCTGGATCTCCATATACCTCACTTGTGCTTGCTAATAGAAACTTTGCCCCTACTCTTTTGGCTAAACCTAGCATATTGTAGGTTCCCATAAAACTTGTCTTAGTTGTTTTTATTGGATTAAATTGATAGTGAATTGGTGAGGCTGGGCAAGCTAAGTGCCATATATTGTCAATTTCCAGCTTGATCGGTTCTGTTACATCATGTCTGATTAATTCAAAATTTCTATTTTTTATTAATTCATTTATATTGTTTTTTTTGCCAGTAAAAAAATTATCAAGACATATAACCTCCTCACCCTTATCTAAAAGTTTTTTTGCAAGATGTGATCCAAGGAATCCTGATCCACCTGTTATTAAGTTTCTTTTTGTATTAGGATGCATTATATAATCCATAATTTTTGGAGTTATTTTATTTTAAGTTATTTAAAGTAATAATTTCTAATAAACTAATTATTCAGGTTTATTATTACCTTCTAAATTAAAAATAATATTTATTAGGAAATTAAGAATCAAATTACTCATGCTTAATAAATTTGAAAAAAAAATATGTTGTATTGGGGCTGGATATGTAGGTGGCCCGACGATGTCAGTAATAGCATCAAATTGTCCTGAATTAAGAGTTGACGTAGTTGATATTAATAAGGAAAGAATAGATGCTTGGAATAGTGATGATTATTCAAAATTGCCTGTTTTTGAACCTGGTTTAGAAAATATTGTAAAAAAATGTAGGGATATCAATCTTTTTTTCTCAAATAAAGTTGAGGAGTGTATCTCTCAGGCAGATATAATATTTATTTCAGTTAATACTCCGACAAAGACTAATGGATTAGGCGCAGGGTTTGCAAGTGATTTGAAATGGATAGAATCCTCAGCAAGGCAAATAGCTAAATATGCAAGAAATCATACTGTTGTCGTCGAGAAAAGTACTTTACCTGTAAAGACTGCTGAAACGATAAAAACTATTTTAAATTCATCTTTAGATATTAATCCAAGCTCAGAAGAAAAAAAAACCTTCTCGATAGTTTCTAATCCAGAATTTTTGGCAGAAGGAACTGCAATTAATGATCTCCAAAATCCTGATAGAGTTTTAATTGGCGGTGAAGATGATTATTCAATCAACTTGATATCTGATATATATAAAAAATGGATAGATCCGGAAAAAATCATAACAACTAATTTGTGGAGTTCAGAATTATCCAAGTTAGTTTCTAATGCTTTTTTGGCACAAAGAATTTCTTCAATAAATTCTATTTCTGCTTTATGTGAGGCAACTGGCGCAAATATTATGGAAGTGGTTGGAGCTATTGGAACTGATACTAGAATAGGCAAAAAATTCCTTATGCCTGGACCAGGTTTTGGTGGAAGTTGCTTTAAAAAAGATATTCTTAATCTTGTATATCTTTGTAGATATTATGGCTTAAATGAGGTGGCAGATTATTGGGAACAAGTAGTAAAAATAAATTATTGGCAGCAAAAAAGAATATCTGCACTAGTAATTAAAAATTTATTTGGAACTCTTTCTAATAAAAAATTGACGATTTATGGGTTTGCATTTAAAGCAAATACCAATGACACAAGAGAATCCCCAAGTATAAATATCTCAAAATACCTATTACAAGAAGGTTCAAAATTAAATTTCTATGATCCAAAAGTTAATCAAAAACAGATTTTTAATGAATTAGATGTGAATGAAGAAGATGGTAATGTTTTGGTTTATGAAGATCCTTATAAAGCGGTTGAAGGAGCTGATGCAGTTTTGATTTTGACAGAATGGAATGAATTCAAGTTTTTTAATTGGGAGGCTATTTATAAAGTGATGAGAAAGCCATCTTGGATTTTTGATTCAAGGATTTCTCTAGATCAAAATCATCTTAAAAAAATTGGTTTCAAGGTTTGGACCTTAGGTGCAAAGTAATTTGACATATTATTTACGAACTTAGATTTTG
>CACOFO010000035.1 GCA_902626435.1 uncultured Prochlorococcus sp. | reverse complement strand
TTCCTCAGAAATTTCCTTAACAGATGTAAGTCATTATTTCGATTCAGATCCTACTAAGTTAATCAAAACACTTAGGGACGACGGCAAAGAACCAAGTAGCTACATAGCAGATACTACCACTTCAAATGCTCAAGTTAGGACACTTGGAGAGACTATCAGATTAGACTCAAGAACAAAACTTTTAAATCCTAAATGGTATGAGGGAATGCTCAAATCTGGTTATGAAGGTGTAAGAGAGCTTTCCAACAGACTTAACTATACTCTCGGCTGGAGTGCAACAAGTGGTCAAGTTGATAATTTTGTCTATGAAGAAACTAATGAGACATTTATAAATGACGAAGAGATGAGAAAAAGACTAATGGAATTAAATCCTAATAGTTTTAGAAGAATAGTTGGTACCTTACTAGAAGTTAATGGTCGAGGATACTGGGAAACTTCGGACGAAAATATAGAGCAGTTAAAAGAACTTTACCAAGAGGTAGAGGATAAAATTGAAGGTGTTAAAGAATAAGTATCTTTCTACTTTCTGTAAATTCTGTCAGCAACTTTTAGAATCTGATAGTTCATTTTTACATTATGAACTCTCACAATATCAATTTTAAAATGTGAGCAAAGACAACTTATTGCAAGTGTACCTATATCTCTTTCTTTGGGATTTATTTCGTTTAAAATTTCCCCTATAAATCTTTTCCTGGATGCACCAATTAATATCGGTAGATCAAAGTTTCTGAATACATCCAAATTTCTTAAAATTTCCAAATTTTGATTTATATTTTTGGAAAACCCAATTCCAGGATCAATAATTATATTTTTTTTCGATATATTTTTCTCTAAAGCATTATTTATTAATCTTTCAAGAGAAGACTTAATCTCTTTCAACAAATTATCGTATTTGGAAAGTTGATTCATATTTTTACTATTTCCACGACTATGAGTTACGACATATGGGCAATTAAATTTTGAAACAACATCTAAAATTTCTCTATCTCTTCGTCCTCCTGTAACATCATTTATCCAATCAGCGCCATACAATAGAGCTTCATAGGCCACCTCAGAATTAAAAGTATCAATAGAAATCAAAACATCTGGATATTCAGATTTTATTAACTTCAAATATGGGATTAATCTTTTTATTTCTATATTTGATCCAACTTCTTCAGCCCCAGGCCTAGTGCTCTGAGCACCAAGATCTATAACATCTACACCATTAAACAAAAAATTCTTAACTTGATTTAAAACTTTTTTTGACGAATCTAAATCACCACCATCACTAAAGGAATCAGGAGTTAAATTAATAACCCCCATAATTGAAGTTTTTTGTCCCCAGCCTTTTGGCCATGAGTTTTTCTTATTGGTAATTTGCAATTCTTGCGAAACTATTTGGATCTAATGAAGCTCCTCCAACTAAGACACCATCTATATCACTCATTGACATTATTTCATCAATATTATTAGGTTTAACTGATCCTCCATATTGAATAATCACATCATCGAAACCTATTAATTTTCGAATCAAAGAACAAATCTTATTAGCGTCTTTAGCCTCACATGTTCTACCTGTTCCAATAGCCCAAATTGGTTCATAAGCAACAATTAAATTTGATGGATTCGTATTTTCTAGCCCTTGTTCAACTTGTCTAGTAATAACTCTATCAGCCTCTCCTCTCTCTCTCTGTTCTAATGTTTCTCCAACACAAACAATTGGAGTAAGTCCACTAGATTGAGCAAACACTGCTCTTTTATTAATTTGTTCATCACTTTCACTAAAATATTTCCTTGGTTCACTGTGACCAACAATTGCATATGAGACTCCATGTTCAAGGAGCATTTTTGGAGATATTTCTGCAGTAAATGCTCCTTCATCTTCCCAATGGATATTTTGACTAGAAATATCTAAATAATCAAAATCAGAATGATTAGAAAACGTTGAAATGGCTGTAAAAGGTGGTGCAATAACAACTTTTCGATCATCCTTTATATTTTTAATTAAAGGTATAAACTCTTGTAAATAAGACTTAGCTTCAGCACAAGTCATGTGCATTTTCCAATTACCAGCAATAACAGATTTTCTCAAAATACTATCTCCAAGGAAATCATAATAATATAAATTGAGTTGAATAGGCCAACTATTCAAAAATTAATTCATTTTTTAGAAATATAACTTTATCTCCCTTATTTAATTTTTTTCCTCTCCTAGTTTCTATTAATCCATTAACTTTTACAGCACCAGATTTAATAAAAATTTTTGCCTCTCCACCAGAGGCGACCAAATTTTTCCATTTTAAGAATTGATCTAATTTCATTGTTTTTGTACCGAAAGATCTTGATAAAGTAGGATTAATAATAAAATATATAATATCTTGAGACTATTACCATCAATCAGATCATATTCAAATAGGTTTATAAAAGGTTTTATATGCATGCTTATTTATGTAGCTTGTTGGCCTTTGTTAGCTTATTTGGCTGGAAACTTAATCCCAGCAATTGGATCTGGTGACCTCTCAAAAGTTACAAGCATAATAGTTAAGTCTTTATTAGTGTTTTTAATTCAAAAAACTGCTCAATTTGGACAGGATGTATTTATAGCAAAACCATCTTTAGAAATTAGTGAAGTAATGAGAGGAAATTTATTTAGCAAAATTCAAAAAATAGATATGAATTCTATTGAAAAGATTTCAGCTGGTGATATCACATATAGACTTACAGAAGATGCAGACAGAGTAAGCGAAGTTATTTACAAAACAGCTCAGGATACTATTCCATGTACCTTACAATTATTGGCAGTAATAATATATATGTTTTATTTAGATTGGTCACTATCATTATCAACATTTATCCTAGCACCATTGATTATTCTTTCTGTTAATAGTTTTGGAAGAAGAGTTTTATTAGCATCTGAAAAAAGTCAAGAATCAACAAGTAAATTAGCAGGATTAATAAGTGAATCTATAAATGGAATGTCTACTATAAGAGCTTTTGTCGCCGAAAATTGGATTGAGAATAGATTTCATGAAAGATTAATTGCAAATAAAAAAGCAAAATATAAAACATTGAAATTACTTGCATTTCAGCATCCAGTTGTAGGCTTTGTAGAAGCATTTGGAATATTAGCAATATTAGGTTTAGGAGCCGCAAGAATTAATTTAGGTCTCCTAACTAGCGAAGAATTTAGTAGTTTTTTTGCTGCAATATTGATGCTAATTGATCCAATAAGTCATGTAAGTACTAATTTTAATGACTATAAACAGGCAGAAGCATCGATAAAAAGACTGAACAATATTAATCAAGAACCTATAGAAGATAATAAACAAAATTTAGTAAGGACATACAATATAGAAGGCAATTTAGTTTTCAAAGATGTTAAATTTGAATACAAAAAAGATAATCAGGTTCTTAGAAATATAAATCTAGAGATTAAAAAAGGTGAAGTTATAGCTTTCGTTGGAGCTTCAGGAGCTGGAAAAAGTACAATGATGGCTCTGATATTGAAATTTATAACTCCAAATAGTGGAGATATTTTTATTGATGATAAAAATCTAAAATTATTAAATACAAAAGATATAAGAAAAAATATTGCACTAGTACAACAACAGCCATTCTTATTTTCAGGAAAAATTATTGATGTAATAAGAATGGGCAGAAATTACAGCAAAGAAGCAGTTATTGAATCAGCAAAAAAAGCTAATGCTCACAACTTTATTCAAAAGCTTACCGATAAATATGAAACTAAAATAAGCGAAAGAGGATCAAATTTCTCAGGTGGTCAGATACAGAGAATAGCAATTGCTAGAGCAATATTAGGAAATCCTTCTATTCTTCTTTTAGATGAGGCTACGAGTGCATTAGATGCAGAATCTGAGTCGGAAGTTCAAGAAGGGCTTAATAGGGCGATGAAAAATAGAACTGTTATTGTAATTGCTCATAGATTAGCCACTACACAAGGGGCAGATAAAATAGTTGTATTTAATAAGGGCGAAATTGTTGAGGTTGGGAAACATATTGATTTACTAAATAAAAGAGGAATTTATAAAGAATTATGTGAAAAACAATTGATTAAAAAATTATAATCTTATTTTATTTATAAAAAAAAGTTAAAGCCATGAGTGAAAACATAAATGATTCAGCTAACCCAGTTTTAACATTTGAAGGGAAAAAATATTTGATAAATGAACTTTCTAATGACATAAAAGAATCTATAAAGGGACTACAAATAGCAGAAAAACAACTAAAATTGCATGAAGATACGTTGAAATTACTTTCAATTAGTCGAAACTATTTAGCGAATCAATTAAGAGAAAAACTAAAAAACTTAGAGTAAAGTTCTAATAATTATGGATTTCTTGTAAAGAATAAGTATCAATATTATTACTTTGCAAAGCTTTTATTGCTCTAATGGCTGCCTTTGCTCCAGGAATGGTTGTGAACGTAGGGATATTATATTCTAAAGCAGCACGTCTTAGATAAGTGTCGTCATGAAGAGCCTGAGATCCTATTGGAGTATTAATTATTAATTGAACTAGTCCAGAACGAATTAGATCTTCTATATTTGGTCTTCCTTCATGTACTTTTAGTACTTCTTCAACTTTAATCCCTAGATCTAACAAGTATGCAGCTGTACCTTTTGTTGCAATTAATTTAAATCCTAAAATCAATAATTCCCTTGCAATTTCTTCAAGATTTTTTTTGTCTAAGTCATTAGTTGACAAAAAAGCTACTCCCTCAGAAGGAACACCATTTCCTGCTGCCAATTCCGACTTAGCATAAGCAATTCCGAAATCCTTAGCTAAACCCATCACTTCTCCAGTAGATTTCATTTCAGGGCCTAGTAGTGTATCAGATCCTGGAAATCTTTTAAAAGGTAAAACGGCTTCTTTAACTGCTTGATATTTTGGAGAAAATTCTTTGGTGAAATTAATATCTTCTAATGTTAAACCTTGCATTAATTGAGTAGCTAATTTTGCAACTGGTTTACCTATAGCTTTTGAAACGAATGGTACTGTTCTTGAGGCTCTTGGATTTGCCTCAAGAATAAATAGTTTGTTTTCTTTATTGTTTAAATTTATCACTGCAAATTGCAAATTTATCAAGCCAATAACATTTAGTCTTTTTGCAATTAACTTAGTCCAGCTTTTCACATTATCTATAGTTGATGGGGATAAAGAAATTGCTGGTAAGCAACAAGCAGAATCACCAGAATGAATTCCTGCAGGTTCAACATGTTCCATTAAACCGGCAATTACAACGGATCCTTCCGAATCGCACAAAGCATCAACATCTATCTCAATAGCATTATTCAAATATTGATCAAGGAGAATTGGATGATCAGGTGATACCTTAACTGCTTCAGAAATGTATCTTGATAATTCACTTTCATCTTTAACAATTTCCATTGCCCTCCCTCCTAAAACATAAGAGGGTCTTACAACCAAAGGGAATCCAATATTTTTTGCTACTATTTGCGCTTCGTTTTGATTGCGAGCAATACCGTTTAAAGGTTGTCTTATACTTAATTCATCAAGTATTTTTGTAAATTCCTCTCTATCTTCTGCTATATCGATAGAGATTGGAGAAGTTCCAAGAATTTTCGAACCAGTTCTTAACCCATCATCAGTTTTAAGCCATTCAAATAAAGGTAATGATAATTTGAGTGGAGTTTGACCTCCAAATTGAACGATCAATCCATAAGGATTTTCAGCTTCTATTATATTGAGCACATCTTCCAAAGTTACAGGCTCAAAATATAAAATATCACTGGTATCGTAATCTGTTGATACAGTTTCCGGGTTGCTATTAATCATTATTGTTTTGTAACCATTTGTTGAAGCTTGATATGAAGCATGACAACAACAGTAATCGAATTCAATTCCCTGACCAATTCTGTTTGGACCTCCTCCAAGAATCATAATTTTTTTTGATTTATTATTATCTGAAATCTCGCTATCAAAAAAATCTGTATTTAAGTTAATAAAACTCTCTTCGTAAGTTGAATAATGATAAGGTGTCGAAGACGAAAACTCTGCTGAACAAGTATCAACTGTTTTATAAATTGGTTTAATATTCAAATCTTTTCTGTATTTTCTTACTTCATAAAATTCAGAATTAGTTAACTTTGCTATCTGTCGATCAGAAAATCCTAATTGTTTAGCATGTAGCATCAAATCTCTATCAAGATCATAAAGCTTTTTTCCTTTCAAAAATTCATTTTCAAAATTATAGATATTACGTAGTTTCTCAATAAACCATAAGTCTATATTAGTAACTTCATGAATATAAGAATTAGTTTTACCGAACTGCATAGCTTTTTTAACTATGAGAATTCTTTCAGAAGTGGGGTTCCTTAAACTATTCCTTATGTGATTCTCGTTAGTAAATTCATCTAATGAATCACATTCCCATCCAAAAACACCTACTTCTAAGGACCTTAATGCTTTTTGAAATGATTCTTCAAAGGAACGCCCTATTGCCATTGACTCACCTACAGATTTCATAGCAGTGCTTAAAGTATTAGACGAGCCTTTAAACTTTTCAAAGGCAAATCTAGGAATTTTGGTAACTACATAATCAATTGATGGTTCAAAACATGCAGGTGTTTTTTTTGTAATATCATTAATAATCTCATCGAGTGTATAGCCAACAGATAATAAAGCTGCAATCTTTGCTATTGGGAATCCAGTTGCTTTACTTGCTAAAGCAGATGATCTACTCACACGAGGATTCATTTCTATAACAATAACTTCTCCATTAGATGGATTTATTGCAAATTGAATATTACTTCCTCCAGTTTCAACTCCTACCTCTCTAATGATTTTTAATGACAAGTCCCTCAATCTTTGATACTCCTTATCAGTAAGAGTTTGAGCGGGAGCTACAGTAATTGAATCTCCAGTATGAACACCCATGGGGTCTAAATTTTCAATACTGCAAACTATTACAACATTATCTGCAGTATCTCTCATTACCTCTAATTCAAATTCCTTCCATCCAATGAGTGATTTCTCAATCAATATTTGATTACTTGGACTTTCCTCTAAACCTGTTTTACACAATTCAACAAATTCTTCAAGGTTAAAAGCAATTCCTCCTCCTACACCACCAAGAGTAAATGCAGGCCTTATTATTAAGGGATAAGAATTAATTTTTTTTGATACATCTTTAGCTTCAGTAAGGTTAGACGCAATCCCTGATGGGCATACATTTACATTTATTTTTTCCATTGATTCTTTGAACAATTTCCTATCTTCAGCTTTATTAATTGCTTTTAAATCAGCGCCAATTAATTCAACTTTATTTTTTTTTAAAAAATCTGACTCTGATAATTTTACCGCTAGATTCAGAGCAGTTTGACCTCCCATAGTGGGTAAAATTGCATCAGGTTTTTCTCTTAAAATGATCTGAGAGACGATTTCAGGAGTTAATGGTTCAATATATGTTTTGCTTGCGATTTCAGGATCAGTCATTATCGATGCTGGATTTGAATTTATCAAAATAATTTCATAACCAGCTTTTCTTAAAGCTTTGCAAGCTTGGGTACCAGAATAATCAAATTCGCATGCTTGTCCTATAACAATCGGTCCTGAACCTAGAATAAGTATTTTTTTAAGATCACCTCTTTGAGGCATAATTAAAAACCTTTATTTATTTCATGCTACTTATAAATTATCAGATGTTAATCAAGTTACTTGAAAAGCAACATTTGTTTCTATAGTATTGAAAGAAAATTAATTTTTTATGAGCGAACTTCAGCGACTTAAAAGCTTGTTGCCTCCAGAAAATGAAAGTTGGGTATTTGTTGAAGCTGCTGCTGCTATTGATCCACCATTAATAACACTTGAGGAAATTGGTCGCGACGAAGTTGAAATTCAAATAGATCTAGACAAATGGGATAACTTTGCGATTGACCATAGAAATTTATTATTTTGGCACGAGGTAGGGAAAATTCAAAATGACACAATTCCTAGAGATGGATGGGAAATGGCTGCCCTTGCTATAGGCCTAGGAGGAGCAATAGGGGAGTTGTGGGTAC
>CACOFO010000034.1 GCA_902626435.1 uncultured Prochlorococcus sp. | reverse complement strand
TTTTAATAAGTTATGAAAATGAATTACACCTGCAGAATCACAATCACCAAATCTTACCTTCTTCTGCAATATTAACCAATCAGCGGGTTTCATTTAAAGAACTTATCTATCAACAGATCCCATAATGACATCTATTGAGCCAAGGATTGCCATAATATCGGCAATTTTGGCACCTTTGAGAATATGAGGCAATATTTGTAGATTATTTAAATCAGCTGCCCTGATTTTAAATCTCCATGGGGTAACTTCATTATTTCCTTGAATAAATACACCTATTTCTCCTTTACCAGACTCTAATCTTGTATACAATTCTCCGTTAGGAATTTTAAAAGTTGGAGCAACTTTCTTAGCTACATATTGATAGTCTATACCAAATATTTCGCTTTTCTTATCTTCAGTTGCCATTCTTTGGGCTTCTAAATTTTCTGTTGGACCTCCTGGAATCATTTTGCATGCTTGGCGAATGATGCTTAGCGATTGTCTCATCTCTTCAACTCTTACTCGATATCTCGCATAACAATCTCCTTCTTTTTCTGTTGCAATCTGCCAATCAAAATCTTCATAACATTCATAACTATCGACTTTCCTTAAATCCCACGAAACTCCAGAAGCTCTAAGCATTGGCCCAGACAAAGACCAATTAATTGCCTGGTCTCTTTGTATTGTTCCGAGACCTTCAATTCTTTTTCTAAAAATTGGATTATTTGTGATTAATTTTTCGTATTCATCTATTTTAGGGCCGAACCAATCACAAAAATCTATACATTTTTCTAACCATCCATATGGAAGATCACATGCGACACCACCAATCCTAAAGAAGTTATTATTTATTAGCCTTTGTCCAGTAGCAGCTTCCCAAAGATCATAAATCATTTCTCTTTCTCTAAAAATATAGAAAAATGGAGTTTGGGCTCCTACGTCTGCTAAAAAGGGACCAAGCCATAAAAGATGATTTGCAATACGATTAAGTTCCAGCATAAGAACTCTGATGTAACTTGCTCTTTTAGGAACTGGAATATTAGCTAATCTTTCAGGAGCATTTACTACAATAGCTTCATAAAACATTCCTGCTGCATAATCCATTCTGCTTACATAAGGTACATACATTACATTTGTCCTATTTTCGGCTATCTTTTCCATCCCTCTATGTAAATATCCAATTACTGGCTCACAATCAATGACATTCTCACCATCAAGAGTTACAACTAACCTTAAAACCCCATGCATTGATGGATGGTGAGGGCCAAAATTGACCACCATTGGTTCTGTTCTAGTCTCTAGCTGAGCCATTGGAAATTTAACTTCTTAATAAATCTTAGTCGAAAGTTATGCAAACTGACCTATCTGATTCATCTTTTTTCAATCATAAATCAGTTATGACAGATGAGATTATAGCCTCATTAGAGCATTACCCATTAATACATAACAACCAACTTAAAGGAATAGACGCAACTTTAGGCGGAGGAGGTCACTCTTATCATTTATTGAGAAAATATTCGGACTTAAATATAATTGGACTTGATCAAGATCCATTCGCGAGAAAATCAGCATCAAAAAAGCTTGATGATTTTAAAAATAGGATTGATATAAGGGCTTCAAATTTTGCGGATTTTATACCAAAAGAAAAAGTTTCTTTTGTGATTGCCGATCTTGGAGTAAATAGTAACCAATTTGATGACCCTAAAAGAGGATTTAGTTTCCAAAAAGATGGTCCACTTGATATGCGCATGAATCCTTTTCTTGAGGTTGATGCAGAGAAATTAATTGAGGCTTTAAATGAAAAAGATCTAGCTAACCTGATTTATAAATATGGAGATGAAAGATTATCAAGAAAGATTGCTAGGAAAATAAAAATGGATTTAAAAGAAAATGGTAAATATTCTGGGACAAAACAGTTAGCTTATTCTATTGCAGGCTGCTTCCCACCAAAACAAAGATATAAAAAAATACACCCAGCAACAAGAACATTTCAAGCACTAAGAATTGCTGTTAATAAAGAAATTGAAGTATTAGAAAAATTTTTGCAAGTTGTTCCCGAATGGCTTTTGCCAGGTGGTATTATTTCTATTATTAGTTTTCATTCCCTTGAGGATAGGTTAGTTAAAAGTTCTTTTAAGAATGATCAAAGACTAAAAAACCTAACAAAAAAACCAATTACTCCTTCCGAACAAGAAGTCGAACTAAATAGAAGAGCTAGAAGTGGAAAATTAAGAATTGCTCAATTAAGAAGCCAATAATTTTTAACGTAATAATTTGATGGTATTTGTAAGAATATGAATTGCTTCTTTTATCTCTTTTGAATTAGTGCTTAATCCAATACTTAACCTTATTGAAGATTCTGCTTCTTTAAAAGATCTACCTAAAGCTAGTAAAACATGAGATGGTTCGCCGTTACTGCATGCAGATCCACTAGAACAAATTATTTTGGATTTTAAAACTTTATGAAACTTTGCTCCGTTTAAATCCAATACAGTAAAATTTAAATTTTGAGGTAATCTTTTTTCTATCGAGCCATTAATTAATAAACCAGAATTATTTTCTAACAAACCCTCCAAAAGATTATTTCTATACAAAAGTAATTTCTCAGCATTACTTTTTTGATTAAAAACTGCTATCTCTATTGCTTTAGCAAAGCCAACTACTAAAGGAAGAGGTAATGTACCAGACCTGAGACCATATTCCTGACCTCCTCCAACAATTAAAGGCTCAAGATTAATTTCTTCATCAATCAAAAGAAGTCCTATACCTTTAGGACCATATATTTTGTGAGAACTCATCGTTATCATATTTACATCTGATAAAAGATTATCTAATTCGATATAACCTAAACATTGTGCAAAATCAGAGTGAAAAGTTATTCCTCTCGATTTACATATCTTTGAAATATTCTCTACAGGCTGAATAACGCCTATTTCGTTATTAGCCAACATAACACTAACCATAAATGTATCTTCTCTTATATTTTTTTTGAATTGTTCTTCTGAAATTAAGCCATCTTTCTCTGGTTTAATTTCTGTAACCATAAATCCCTCTTTTTTCAGTTGGTTTAGAGGCTCTAAAACAGCTTTATGCTCTGTTTTTAAGGTAATAATATGTCCATAATTTCCTGTTTTTCTATAAAAATTTCTAGCAAAACCTAATAAGGCTAAGTTATTAGATTCTGTTGCCCCACTTGTAAAAATAACTTTTTTATTCTTAAGCAATAAATTTTGTTCTATTTTTTCTCTCGAGGCTTCTAATATAGCGCTTGCATTAATGCCCGCTAAATTAGATTTACTTGAAGGGTTAGAAAATATCTCACTCCAAAAAGGTTTCATAGAATCAACAACATCTCTTGAGCAAGGAGTCGAAGATTGATAGTCTAGTAGTATAGGAGTTGATAGCATTATGTTTAGTATATAAAATTCTCTTCATAACTAAAAATCAAATTAAAGAATTTAAAAAATGAATGAAATTAATCAAATAAATAATGAACCGGTAAGAAAATCAAGAATTTTATTAGTTGATGATGAGCCTGGTTTAAGAACAGCTGTAAAAACATTTCTAGAAGATGAAGGCTTTGAAATATTTATTGCAGTTGATGGAGAGGATGGTTGGGAAAAAGCTCAAACAGTTTTTCCCGATTTGATAATTAGCGATATTATGATGCCCCGAGCTAACGGTTATGCTTTATTAGAAAAAATTAGAGAGGATGAAAAATTAGGAGGAACTCCAGTTATTTTTCTAACTGCAAAAGGAATGACCCTTGACAGAACAGAAGGGTATCTTGCAGGAGTTGATGATTATATTTCCAAACCTTTCGATCCCGATGAATTAGCTGCGAGAGTAAAAAATGTAATCAACAGACAAGAACGTTTACTGAAAGAAGCAGCACGATTCGCAGATGTTGATGTAAGCAAAATGGCGAAGCAAATTACTGAAATAAAATCTATGCTCACAGACCAAAATCCTACTAATTCAGAAAATAAAATAAATCTTTCAAATTTCACTCCAAGAGAAGCCAGTGTACTTCAACTAGTAGCAGAGGGGCTGATGAACAAGGAAATCGCAAGACAGCTTGAAACATCTATTAGAAATGTTGAAAAATATGTAAGTAGACTTTTTATAAAAACAGGTACATCTAGCCGAACCGAATTAGTTCGTTATGCACTTGAAAATCATTTAGTGAAATAAATTATTTAATTTTTTCGAATTCAATTAATTTTGAGAAATAAAAAGGAGCTTGATTTAATTTCTTTTTAATCACTTTAAATCCTTTTTCTTTAGCAGCATTAATAATGCCATTTTCTTTTAATGTGTAGGCTCTTGTAGTTTTACTTGGCCCGGGAAATAATTTCCCAATATTTTTTAGAACAGCAAGAACTGGAGTATAAGGAGCAAAGCTTACGATTAGTTTTTCTTTGCTTAAATCGCATAGATGCTGGACCATTTCTTCTGCAACTGGTTGAGGATAATGTATAAATACATCCAGACAAACTACAACATCAAATAATCCTTTTAATTTTTCCAGATCACAGACTTCATATTTAACTTTACCTTGATTCAAACCTAATTTATTAATTCGTTTTTTTGTTTCTTTAATCATTTCAGAAGAAATATCGCTCACCTGAAGTTCTTTTATACCTAGTCTAAGTAATGGTATTGATAAACTTCCAACACCACATCCTGCATCACAATAACTTTTTTTCGTTAGTTCAGGATAATTTCTGATGTATGAAACTACATCATCTACAGTTCTTTGATGTCCTTTCCTAATATTTTTCTGAACTGTATTAATTTCATCAGATTTGCTATAAATTTTATTCCATCTTTCAAAGCCAGTACCATTAAAATACTCCCTAACTTCACTTTTTTCGATAACCTTATTTGACGTCATAACATTTTATGAAAATTTATTTTTTTATACTAACGAACTGGCGCCGAATTAATTGCACGCCATCATAGGAAAGAATTGATTTGTTATTTTGTCAGAATTGAATTCTAAGGAAATTTATAAAATCGCTGTCGTAATGGGTAGTGATTCAGATCTAAAAACAATGAAACCTGCCATTGACATTTTAAGTGAATTTGGAATCACAACCGAAGTTTGTATACTCTCTGCCCATCGAACTCCTTTTGAAATGATGGAATATGCAAAAAATGCAGAATCAGAAAACATAAAAGTAATAATTGCAGGTGCTGGTGGTGCTGCTCATCTTCCGGGAATGCTGGCATCCATAACTTGCATTCCTGTAATTGGAGTACCCGTAGAGAGCAAGACACTTAAGGGGATTGACTCTCTTTTATCAATCGTTCAAATGCCCGCTGGGATACCAGTAGCAACAGTTGCAATTAATGGAGGTCAGAATGCTGGATTATTGGCAATAGAGATGATCAGTTTATTTGATGAATCTATATATAAAAATTTAAAAGAATTCAGAGAAAATCTACATACACAGGTAAGAGCTAAAAATAGTAGGTTATCATCTATTGGAGCTGACAATTATCTTGAAAATAAATGAACTAATATTTTTCTTTTAGGTCTTCTTAAGAAAGTTTTCTTTTTTAAGATATTTAATGACTTTTTCAACAGAATCATTTAAATCTAACAAACCTGTATCAACAACAATTTCTGGATTATGAGGAGCTTCATATGGACTAGAAATCCCAGTAAAATCCTTAATTTCACCCAAACGAGCTTTCTTATAAAGACCTTTAGTATCCCTAACTTCGCAAACTTTGATATCTGCAGCACAATAGACTTCAATAAAATCGTTAGATCCAATAATTTTTCTCACCTTATCTCTATCGCTAATAAATGGTGAAACGAATGCTGTAATTGTTATTATCCCAGCATTCATAAATAAATTCGCAACTTCTCCAATTCTTCTTATATTTTCTTCTCTGTCTTCATCCGAAAACCCAAGATCCTTACATAAACCGTGTCTAATATTATCTCCATCCAATACATAAGTCGAAAAACCATCTAAGTGTAAAACTTCATTTAAAGCGTTGGCTAAAGTACTTTTTCCAGAGCCAGATAAACCTGTAAACCAAATAACCATGCCTTTATGACCTCTCATTTTCTCTAACTTTTCTCTATCAATAGTTAAATTGTGCCACTTTACATTTGTTGACCTTGTTTGATCTTGTTCTTTCATCTTTTGTATTATCAAAATTAAAACCTATCTTAACCCTTGCTTCATAAATTATGAAATCCCTCTTTATGAAGAAACTCAATTGATTTCAAGACCATATCACCCTGTAACTGGATATTACTATCAATTAATGTTCCTCCAGTTCCACAAAACACTTTCATTTTTTTTAGTAATTCTTTTAATGGGATTTCATCCTTAATTCCTAAACCTTTAATTAAAGTAATAGTTTTGCCCTTTTTACCCTTTTTTTGTTTTGAAATATTTATTTTTGATTTTTTATCAAAAGTATCTTCCTTAGCTGTTTCTTCAGATTTTTTTAATTGATTATCAAATTCGATCCAATTCTTTTTTCCCATTATTTTTAATATAATCTATAGTTAGTTAATACTTATTCTATAGAAAAAGTGGTAAGTACATTTTCTCGCAAAGATCAAAATTATAAAAATGACGATTTAAATCAACCCTCCAAAGAGGGAAGATTTGGAAAATATGGTGGTCAATATGTCCCTGAAACGCTAATGCCTGCTCTTTTTGAGCTTGAAACAGCTGCATCAAATGCATGGAAAGATAAACTTTTTGTAAAAGAATTAAATCATCTACTTCAGACTTATGTGGGAAGAGAAACACCACTTTATGAAGCCAAAAGACTTACTGAACATTACAAAAATAAACAAGCAACTCCAAGAATATGGCTTAAAAGAGAAGATTTAAATCATACTGGTGCTCACAAAATTAATAATGCCCTTGGACAAGCTTTATTAGCAATAAGAATGGGTAAAAAAAGAATAATTGCAGAAACCGGAGCAGGTCAGCATGGAGTTGCTACTGCTACTGTTTGTGCGAGATTTGGCTTGAAATGTATTATCTATATGGGTGCTGAAGACATAAAAAGGCAATCCCTTAACGTCTTCAGAATGAAACTTCTAGGAGCTGAAGTTAAAGTTGTAAATTCTGGAACTGCAACACTTAAAGATGCTACGAGTGAAGCTATTAGAGATTGGGTTTCTAATGTAGAAACCACACACTACATTTTAGGATCTGTTGCCGGCCCACATCCTTTCCCAAAGATTGTGCGAGATTTTCATGCAGTTATAGGAGAAGAAACTAAAAAACAATGTTTGGAATCATTTGGATCTCTACCCGATATTTTGCTTGCTTGTGTAGGTGGGGGATCAAACGCAATGGGTCTTTTCCATCCTTTTATTAGAGAAACTTCTGTACGTCTTATTGGGGTTGAAGCTGCAGGAAGCGGAGTTGATACTGACAAACATGCTGCAACTATCACTAAAGGAAAGGTTGGAATTTTGCATGGATCAATGAGTCTTCTCTTACAAGATGATAATGGTCAAGTCCAAGAAGCTCACTCAATAAGTGCGGGTTTAGATTACCCTGGGGTAGGGCCAGAACATAGCCATTTAAAAGAAATAGGTAGAGCAGAATATGGATCAGTGACAGATCAAGAAGCTTTACATGCTTTGAGACTTGTTAGTGAACTTGAAGGAATCATACCAGCACTTGAAACTTCCCATGCTTTTGCTTGGTTAGATAAATTATGCCCTACTCTTGAGAAAGATACTCATATAGTTATCAATTGCTCTGGGAGAGGTGATAAAGATGTGAATACTGTTGCATCTTCATTAGATATTTAATCAATACCTTTGAATTGATGGATCAATATATTTACTCCATCCATCAATACCCTCATCCAAATTCCATATTTCGCTCACAATATTATTATCTAGGCACCATTGACAAAAGTTATAACTCCTTATTCCTGCATGACAGGCAACAACAATTTCTCTGTCTAATAAACCAGCAAAAATTTCTTCAACGTATTCAGATGTGACTTTACTAATTGGTATATGTAAAAATTCTTTTGAGAAACTAGCTAATTCAAGCTCAGACTGTTCTCTTACATCAATCAAGACTGGATCTTCTTTCTCGGAATTAAACCACTCATTGAGAGTAGAAGCATTTATAGATTTTGGATAACTTCCCACTTGCTAGGATGAATTATGTGTTATTTACAATTTAATAAATTAAGTTGCAGTAAGAAATTTATTGATAAAAATAAAAATAAACATTGATGATGAAATTAAGAGTAATAGCAATAATACTATTATTATCTTTATTACTTTTTTTTAGTTTTCAAAAAGTTTCTGCTAATAAAA
>CACOFO010000033.1 GCA_902626435.1 uncultured Prochlorococcus sp. | reverse complement strand
ACTTTATACTTATATTCATTAATTTTATCTATTAGAAACTTATTGAATAATAAATCTATATTCTTTAAACTTGAGGAATTAAATATATCCCAATTTACCAACTTCATTGAATTACTCTCCTCTATTTTTATTTCGTTAATATTGTTATTCTTTGATCTTTTACCATTTATTAACATATTAAAAATACAGTACTGATTCATAAGATTAGTGAAGTCATAACTAGGCATTGTCCATGGAGAAATATAAAGTCCTTCTAAATCATCATCATCATCTGAATTTTTAGTAATCAGGTTTACTTCATTTTCCTTGAATTCATTAATTAAAAGTTTATCTAATATTCTTTTCTTATTTTCATCAATACACAACTTCATTACTTGATTAAACGATAAATTACCATCCTGATTTAGTTCTATATCATTATCGACAAATTCTGAATATTTGATAATTTCATTTGCATTAATGAATCCTAATCCTTTTGGTAAGTATCCTGCACTTTTTAATCCATATTGATTTGAATGTTTGAACCATATTAAATTGGCTTCATGTAATATTGGGGAGAGATATGTTTGGCAATCTTCTTTTTTTAATGGTTCAAAATATCCTTTTGAATTTTCAGCTGGGTTGTGAATAAAAAATTCATCTAATGATTTTATTTTGTTATTTGGTGATGGAATTTCAACCATACCTTCCAACAAACGTCTTTTTCTAAAAGAACTTGAAATTTCTAGTATTTTATCTAGATCCTCTACATACTCCTTTATAGGTTTTAATAACCGCGAGGTTATTCTGGTTTTACTTTTTCTAGATAGAAGCGCATCAGTATGATCACTACCAACAATAAGAGAGCACTTTACTAAAGTAAGATGAAATGACCAATCAGTTATTTCATTATCACTATTTAAATGAAAACAGAGGCTAATTGCTTCATTATTTTTACCAAACTTAAATTCAGAATCATTTCTTATGGCATGACCAAGGTAGTTTTGCCAATCATTTAATAAGGGAAATGATTCAAGGCCATTAAATAAAATTTCTAAGGATTTTTTACTATTTAGATCTATTCTTTCTGCAACATTATTTGTATGTATCCATAATTTGGTACTTTTATTTTTTCCATGCTCTATTTGAATCATTGGGAGCATTGGAGAATTATCAGAATTCCAATTTTTGAATAAATAAGAGTTTTTACTTGTTAGGTTTATCCTCTCCCTTTTTTCAATTTTTTTTGATTTAATATCATCCAAATTGTATGAATTAACAATACTGCTTTTGGATAAAACAAAGTCTTTATCTAATTCCTCATTATTGTTAAGTGTTAGTTCTTCTATCACATGGCCTAGTCCTTCTTCTTGACCTATGGGAAATCTATCAATCTCAACTTTAACTATATTCTTGTTTTCTGGTTTGAATGTGTATTTTTTATTCTCTTTTGGAAGTTTAATTTTAGAGAGAATCCTATCATCTATAGGGATTGCATACACATCATCGTTTATCATTACAACTTTAGAGAGAAGTATTTGATTTGATCTTTCAAGAATGCAATCAACTATTCCCTCAGGTGATCTTCTTCTGTAACCCTCTTTTATTATCCTCACTAAAACTTTATCTCCATTCCATGCATAATTAAGTAGATTTTCTTTAATGTAGATATCCTCCTTGTCTTTCCCTCTTACAGCAAAGCAATAACCTTTGCTACTACATCTTATTTTGGCAACAAGATGATCGCTATCTTTTATGCAAGTATATTCATCATCTTCATTTTTATTAATTATTTCAAGTTTTTCTAGAGCTGTTAAAGCAATATCTAATTTATCCTTATCAGATTTCTTTGTTATTTTTAATAATCTGCATAATTTTTTAAATTCTAACCCTTCTGACTGATTCAGATTATCAATTATTGAAGATGATGTGAACATGATCTAAATGAAATTATAAATTAATAAGGGGTATACACTTTATTATTACACCATAAAATCCAAGCTTAAAACTAATTATTTTCTTTCTCTTCTTTTTCTTCTTTTTCGAAAGTGAAGGAGTTGATAAAAAGCCTTATACCAATTATTAAAAATGTAATGGAGGCTATTGACTTAAGAACCACCTCGGGTAAAAAGCTTGAAATAGAACCGCCTGTTAAAGCTCCTAGTAAACTTGCTAATACAAGTGCTGAGGAAGATCCGAGAAAAACTGCTAATGGTTTATTTGAAGTGCCGCTTATAGTTAAAGTAGCAAGTTGAGTTTTGTCACCTAATTCAGCTATAAAAACGGTTAGAAATGTTGATAATAATAAACTTAAAACCATTTATAAATAATTTTTGAATGTTTCATAAGCTAAAAATATACTTATTAATATCATTAAAACACCAGTAAATAAGGCAAATTTGCTAGCAGATATTTTTTTTGATAACCATTTACCAATAAGAACTCCTACAATACTTGAGCTTATTAAGGCTAAAGAACTTCCTAGAAAAACCAATATTGGCTTACCCGATTCAGCAGAAAGCATTAATGTGGCTATCTGGGTTTTATCTCCAAGTTCAGCAATAAATATTGTTGTAAAAGACGTTATGAATATAGATAAGAAACTTTTTTCTAAATTGTTTTCTTTTTTTTCTAAATTACTATTCATTTTCCTGAGACAGCAATTCTAAAAGTTTTCATCTCTTTACTGTGTAATCCATAATTTGATGAAATATGTTGTTTGCAGCAATCTATTAAAAATTTATCTCCAGATTTCAAATACCCTTTAAATGCAGTTGAAAATTCATTTACCCGGCAAAAATGTGGCCTATTTTCATAAATTAAACATTTTTTATTTTCTCTGTCCAGGTTTTTACACCAACCGTCTTTAGCCGTCATGGAATTTATCAATGCAATATCTTCTTTGTTAAGTTTGTCTGCCAAATCAATTCTTTCGTTCAAGTCGAATTTACAACAAGCTCCGCAATTTTCTATACAAGTCCATGATTTCATAATTTAATTCAATCTTGTAACGTATCAGTACAGTATTGTCATTTATTTGTAAAAATAGTATCACAAAACATATTCATTATCATGGCAACACTTATTCCTTTAGCTGTAGTTGCGTTAGCAGGACCAGCAATAATTGCTCTTGTATTCTACCGTAAATAAAAGAAATTCTTTTTGGTGACTTACCTCGAGGGTGTCTATTGGGATTTAGATGGTACCATTGCAAATACTGAATTAGAGGCACATTTACCTGCTTTTAATAAAGCTTTCAATGAACTTGGTATTAATTGGATTTGGGACACTAATATATATGTAAATCTTTTGAAGATTAATGGGGGCAAAAATAGGATAACTTACTACGCTAAATTGAATAATCATGAATTCTCTGACGATTTAATACTCAAAATTCATGAAAAAAAACAGTTTCATTATTTGGAAATTATAAAAAAAAATTGTGTTAGCTTCAAAACTGGCGTTTTTAGATTAATAAATGAATTACATAGAAAAAAAGTAAGACAATTTATTGTTACTTCAAGTTCAAGAAATCAAGTTGATACGCTTATTGAATATCTATTTAATGGCTTCAATCCTTTTGAATTCATTATTTCAAGTGAAGACGTTGAATTAAAGAAACCAAATCCATTGCCTTATTTAAAGGCAATAGAATTAAGTGGTATTAAAAAAAATAACTCAATTGTTTTCGAAGACTCTAATCCAGGATTGAAATCATCTCTAGCAGCTAACTTACCTACAATTTTTGTTCCTTCAAATATTCCAATTGTTCTTGAGGAAAATATTAAATTAGATTGTATTTTAGATTGTCTTGGGGATGAGAATAATGTGGCAAATGTAATTAAAGGACCTAAACTAAAAAAAACATATGTTGACTATAGCTTTCTAAGTGATTATTTAATGTCTTTTAGTAATGCAGAAAACTAACTATTCAAGAATTACCTATCAGTTAAATAATTTATTTTTTGGTTTTTTAAGTGATACTTGGAGGGCAAAATCTATTAGCGTAATTTCAGTTTTGACAGGTTATTTTTTGTTCGCCAATTTTCTTACAAAATTTATATCTGAAGGTAAAAATGAGTTGATTATGGTTCCAATAATTATCGTTTTTATTGAAATAATTATAAGAATTAAGCCTTCCTCTAATTCAGGATTTTATTATCTATGGTCCGTAGTTGATAAATTAAGAATTGGCGCTGTTTATGCCGTTATTCTTGAGGCATTTAAATTAGGTTCTTAAAAGCTAATCTTCTTCTTCCTCTTCAATAGGGTAAACAAATCCTTGAGCTTTCCCAGTTAAAACTGATTTACCTAGAGATATAGCCTTTTGAGCCGCTATTGCAGCTTTTCCTCTCCAGATAGCGTGCCTTTGGTTCCTTTTGCTCTTTGATTTTTTCTTCTTTGGTACAGCCATCCTTTTTCTTTAATTCCATATAATAATATAACCTTTAACTGGTTATCTCCAAAACTTTTGAGTATATTTTGTTTATATACGTCAATTTATCAAATAAGTATATATGCTTTATTAATCAGTTTAAAGATTAGTGTTTAGATCAAAATTCTCATATTCAAATTCTAATTCAAGTTATTCGGATCTTTTAGAAGATATAGAGACTGGAAAAATAGAATCAATATTTTTCTATCCTAGAAAAAGAGAGATTGATGTTCTATACAAAAATGGCGATAAATTTAAAATACCTATCCTTTATAACGATCAATTAATCCTTGAAAAGGCTACTGAAAATAAAGTTGATCTAACTATCAACAATAGTAGAAAAGAAGCTTTAGCTGCTAATTCGTTTGCTTCAATAAGTTTTTTCTTAATTTTTATATTAGCTATAGTCTTAATCTTGAGGAGTACTTCAAAATTTGCTTCTAGAGCCTTTGGTTTTACCAAAAATCAAGCTAAATTTGTAACTATTGATGATGTAGAAACGAGATTCGATGATGTAGCTGGTGTTCCTGAAGCCGCTGAGGAATTAAAAGAGGTAATAACTTTTTTGAAAGAACCAAAGAAGTTTGAAGATCTTGGGGCAAAAGTTCCTAAAGGAATTCTTTTAATTGGCCCTCCAGGAACAGGTAAAACATTATTGGCTAAAGCAATTGCTGGTGAATCAGGAGTACCTTTTCTCTCAATTTCAGCATCAGAGTTTGTAGAACTTTTTGTTGGTGTTGGTGCAAGCCGAGTTAGGGATCTGTTCTCTAAGGCTAAGGAAAAATCACCTTGTATAATTTTTATTGATGAAATTGATTCTATTGGTAGACAAAGAGGATCTGGTATCGGAGGTGGAAATGATGAAAGAGAGCAAACCCTTAATCAACTTCTAACTGAATTAGATGGTTTTGCTGATAATTCTGGAATTATTGTTTTAGCAGCAACAAATAGACCAGATATTTTGGATGCAGCATTATTAAGACCAGGAAGATTTGATAGAAAAATAGAAGTAATGCTTCCAGATTTAGATGGAAGAAAAAAAATTCTTTCAGTTCACTCACTTTCAAAACCACTTTCAAATGAAGTTGACTTAGGATATTGGGCTACTAGAACAGTTGGATTTTCAGGGGCAGATCTTGCAAATTTGATGAACGAGAGTGCTATTCATTGTGCAAGAGATGAATCAAAATTAATCAGTGATCTTCACATAGAAAATGCTCTTGATAAAATTACGATTGGCCTGAGAAGCTCATTAATCAATTCTCCAAATATGAAGAAAATTATTGCTTATAATGAAGTAGGCAGAGCCATCGTATCTGCTGTAAGAAATGGAATTGAATCAGTTGATAAAATTACAATATTACCAAGATCTGGATCTCTAGGTGGATATACAAAAATATGCCCTGACGAGGATGTAATTTCTAGTGGCTTGATTTCAAAAAAGTTATTATTTTCAAAAATTGAAATCGCGCTTGCCGGAAGAGCAGCAGAAACTATAGTTTTTGGTGAAAGTGAAATCACACAATGCTCGATAAATGATATTTCTTATGCGACAAACATTGTAAGAGAAATGGTTACAAAATATGGATTTTCAATTATTGGTCCAATTTCAATGGACTCTAGTAATAATGAAATGTTTTTGGGAGATGGATTATTTAGAAAAAAGCCTCTAATAGCAGAAAATACAAGCTCTAGAATAGATAATGAAATAATGAAGATTTCTAAAATTTCATTAAATAATTCAATAAAAATATTAAAAAAAAATAGAGACTTACTAGATAAATTAGTTGATATACTTATAAGTCAAGAAACTATAGATAAAAAAGTTTTTAAATTAACAACTTCTAAATTATTGAAAGTTTGATTTAATTGCCTTAAATTAAATAAAAAATATAATATTTTCTTGATAATAAAAAACAATACAAAGAAGTTATTAGCGACACTTTCATTCTTGCTTATTTTTCCATATGTACAAAAACAATGGTTTAATTTGTATTTATTTAATATTAATGATATTTCCTTTTATTCAATACTTTACTATCTGAGCGGTTTAATATGCCCATTATTGGTATGTTTAAACTCTTTTAAAAACTATACATACTTTAATTTTAATAAGAATAAAATTTATAGTAATAACGCAATTAAAGGTAGAGCATTATTATTCTTAGTAGCAATCAATTTGATATTCCTCTCGTACAACATAACGTATTATATATATATAAATTTAGATCTTTTATTTAATTTATTTATTGAAGGAATTAATTTACCAAAACCGGATATTTTTCAGTGGAGTTTTATCGTATTTTCATTTTCTATTTTATTGATTTTTAGGAAATCTAGGCTTTTATTAAAAAAATTAATATTGGTAAATTTTATTTTGATTTCTTTTTACCTTTGGCATATTCAAATTGTTGATTTTAATATTGATGATCAGTTTCATATTTATAAAAATATTGGTTTAACTGATTTAAATTTAATTAATCTTTTTATCTTAGTCGCTATAGAAATTTCATATTTTACTTGGTCTTTTCTATCATATAAAACTAATCTAAGCGATTGGATCGTACGCAATCCTCAAAAATCAGATATTTTCCCCATTTTGAATATGTCTATTTTCTATTTTTTTGTAGTTATTTATTACTCAATCCTTACTTAAAAGTTTCTAATTTTTCTATAGCGCAGAAAAATATTCCTTACTACCTTTGGGGTCCTCTAACATTGTTTTCTCCCCCGGGGTCCAGTTTGCTGGACATACTTCATCTGGGTTTGCTGCAACGTATTGATAACCTTGAAGAATCCTTAGTGTTTCATCAACATTTCTGCCTACAGGAGCCTTGTTAACTGTCGTATGCATAACTACTCCTTCGGGATTGATAAGAAATAAACCTCTATCTGCCTCTCCATCGTCATTAAGAACATTGTACGCCTGGCATATTTCTCTTTTTAAATCAGAAACTAATGGGTAGTTAATATCACCTATTCCACCTTCATTTCTTGGGGTTTGTATCCAAGCTAAATGACAGTGTTTGCTATCAACTGATACCCCAAGTATTTCCGTATTAAGTTCTGAGAAATCTTTATATCTATCACTAAATGCAGTGATTTCAGTTGGACATACAAATGTAAAATCTAGTGGGTAAAAGAATAAAACAACCCATTTACCTTTTAGAGCTGAAAGTGTAATCTCCTTAAACTCTTGATCATATACTGCTGTAGCACTAAAATCTGGTGCTTCTTGGCCAACTCTTAAGCTCATAAAAAAATTTGTCCTTATTTAAATTATGTATGGTCTGAATGACCGTAATAGGTATTATAATTTTATTGATAATGAATTAGCAAGTTTTTTACAAATTCAATGAAATGGCATTATTCCTTTACTAGGAAGTTTACAATTTTTAATCATAATAGACTTTTAAAAAATCTCAAAAAGGAGTTAATTAAATATCCTATCAACAGGCTTGATAATGAAATTTCAGATTAAAAGAAATTTTTTTTATTTAAGATTCCTTTAAATGTAAATTCTCTATAATTATTATTATTCTTTTTAATATTTTTAATTATGGCTCAATATATTGAAAGACTAAAGGATAAAATTAAAATAAAGAAATTAGATTCTAATCAGCCTATTGGAGCTTGGATTTTCGTTATAGTGCTAAATATAGTTGGATTTGCAGGTTATTTTTACCTTAAGTTAAATCATGTGCAATTAAGTAATTAGGAATTATTTTATTTCCTTCTTTATAGAGCGACAAAAATTTTCTAATCTTTCATTTCGCGTTAAGTCTGGCAATGTCCAAATTGATTCAGTCTCAGGTATTGGGTCTTTGCTCCATTCTTTGAATTCTTCAATTAGCGAAGTATTATTCAATTTTGATGTAAACTTTTTTCGTTTTTTTAAATATTCTCTTATAACTGCAAGATTTGCTTCAATATTTTCAATCATAATAAATACTTGGGCTTATATTAATTTATCACCTAGCTGGTTTTGCTTTATAAAAAGAATATATTAGACGTTTTGTACTGCTTGAAAAAGTCCAAACGAATATCCCCCTATTAGAATCCAGCCAAGTACACTTGATATAATCGTAGATCTTCTATTGTGTCTCCTAATAGCTGACTCGATCATCTCATTAACTTGATCTCTATTGAGATATTCTTTGGTAGAATTTTTTTTTATTTTTTTTTTTTTTTTTTTT
>CACOFO010000032.1 GCA_902626435.1 uncultured Prochlorococcus sp. | reverse complement strand
ATTAAACTTTTTCGCGGTTTTTAAATGTTTTTTTAATAATTTATTCTTTCTTAAATAGTAGATCTTTTTCAAAATTTTTTATTTCTTGAATAAATAAGCCAAACCAATATAATAACTGATCAATTTGATTTTGAATTTCAGTAACTCCTAAACCTCTTATAGTTATAAAGGACCATTGTTCCCCTTCATCAAAATTAAATTTATTCTGAACACTACTTGGTAATGTACTTTTAAGTATTTTAAAGGTGGCTTTTTTTAATTTTGTTTCTATAACGATATTTGGTTTTTTTAGTCTAATTTTGTTAAAACCACATCTCTTAGCAAGTAATTTTAGTCTCATTAAAATAATTAATGACTCAACAGGCTTGGGCAAAGTTCCATATCTATTAATCCAGTCTGTAGCTAATTCAGTTAATTCATTATCATTCGAACATTCAGTAGCAGATTTGTAAGCCTCAAGCTTCTCATCTCTGTTTAATATCCATGTTGCTGGTATAAAAGCATTTATTGGGAGATCAATTTGAGTATCACTAACTTCTGGTATTTCTTGCCCACTGATTTCTGAAATAGCTTCATGAAGCATTTCTATATATAAATCATATCCAATAGCATTAACCTTTCCACTTTGTTCTTCTCCTAGTAAACTTCCAACACCTCTTATTTCCATATCTTTCATTGCAAGTTGGTATCCACTTCCTAGCTCTGAAAAGTCTTTTATCGCTTTCAATCTTTGTTTTGCAGCGTCATTTATTTTACTTATATTTGGGTAAAATAACCAAGCATGTGCCTGTACTCCGCTTCTACCAACTCTGCCTCTAAGTTGATAAAGTTGTGAAAGCCCAAATTTGTGAGAATCTTCAATAATAATTGTGTTCACTTTAGGGATGTCTAATCCACTTTCAATTATCGTTGTGCATATCATAAGATCTACTTCTCCATTATTAAAAGCAATCATTGCATTCTCAAGCTCTGTTTCGTGCATTTGTCCATGAGCAATGATAAATTTTAAGCTGGGAAACATATTTTTTAATTTGTTTACGGCTTGATCAATATCAGAAATTCTTGGAAGAACATAAAATACTTGACCTCCCCTATCAAGTTCTTGATTAATTGCAGTTCTTATGACATCCATATCTATTTCAGATAAATTTGTTTTTATTGATCTTCTGGAAGGAGGAGGAGTATTTAGTAAGCTCATTTGTCTTAATCCAGATAAGCTCATATAAAGAGTCCTTGGAATTGGAGTTGCCGATAGAGTTAAAACGTCTATGTTATTTTTAATTTTTTTAATTTTCTCCTTTTGTCTTACTCCAAACCTTTGTTCTTCATCAATAACAAGTAGTCCTAAGTTTTTAATTTCAATTTCTTTTCCTAAAATTTGGTGAGTTGCTACAACTAAATCAATTTTATTATTTTTTAATCCTGCATATATTTCTTTTCTTTCATTAACGGTTTTGAATCTATTTAGTAATGAAACTTTTATTGGGTAAGGTGCAAATCTATTATTTATTGTTCTCCAATGTTGTTGAGCTAAGATTGTTGTGGGTGCTAGTAATATTACCTGTTTACCTGATGTTATAGCCTTAAAAATAGCCCGAACAGCGACTTCTGTCTTGCCAAATCCAACATCTCCACAAACTAGTCTGTCCATTGGCTTATCGCTTTCCATATCAGATTTTATTTCTTTTACAGCAGTAATTTGATCTGGTGTTGGTTGATAAGGGAATGATTCCTCTAATTCATCTTGCCAAGGACCATCTTCTGGGTATATATGCCCCTTTAATTTCTCTCTCTTTGCATATAGTTTTAATATATCGACAGCAACTTTTTTGATTTGCTTTTTATTTTTATCTTTTATTCTCTCCCATTCTGTCCCTCCTAACTTATTTATTTTTGGCTTTATTTTTCCACTTGATCTATATCTGTTTACACTACCGAGTTGATCAGCAGCAACACTTATCTTCCCATCTTGATACTGAATGACTAAATAATCTCTAGAATCTCCTGTTATATTAATTTTTTCTATTTTTAAAAATTTTCCTATTCCATGATTTTTATGAACTATAAAATCTCCGGGGCTAATCTTATTAACATTTATATTTGAATTGACACTTCTTTTTTTTCTTCTTATAAATACATTATTAAAAAGAAATTGTTGTGAAAATAATTCTTTATCTGTTATAAGGACAACTTTCCATATCGGAAGATAGAAACCCTCGATTTCATAATTGTTCTTGTTTTTTATAATCAAAGGAGTTGAATTTTTAATTGACTTAAATGCTTCATCAATATCATTAGGATTGCTTAATAAGTTTGTATTACATTCTTGCTCAAAGAGTAAGGTTCTAGTTCTCATTGGCTGTGCTGATAATATCCATACTTTTTCTTTATTTTTTATATTTTGATTTATATCGTTGGATAATTTTCCTATATTTTTAGAGTATGAATTTATTCTTTTATCTTTTAATAAAAACCTATTATCAATATTGTCTTTAGATTCAAATTCATACAATTTTATAAGATTAAAATTTCCAAGTGAATTTAATATTTCGTCAAATTTTAAATGCAAATTAGGTTTAGCTTTTAAATTAATATTATTATTTTTAAGGTTTTGATTTAATTCATACTCACAATTATCAAAGTTACTTTCTGAATCTAGATACCAATTATTCGCAAACTTTTTACAATCTTCTAATTCATCAATTACAAGAATTGTTTCCTTATTTATAAAATCTATTATATTTGAGGGCATTTTTTCAATTATTGATAAATATCGATCAAGATTATTTTTATTTATATCTTCTGAATTAAAAATACTGTTCTTAGATAAATTACTTAACTTATCTTTTATTATTAAATCAAATCCTGCTTGTATTACTTCAAAATTATTGATACTTTCTAGTGTTCGTTGTGTATATGGGTCATATTCTCTTATTTTTTCAATTACATTATCAAAAAATTCTAATCTTATAGGAAACTCATTATTGACAGGATAAATATCTATTATTTCCCCTCTTCTACTCCAGAATCCTTCTTTTGAAGTTACATCTTCCTTGATATAACCCAGTAACGTTAGTTTATTAGCTAATTCTTGAATCTCAATTTGAACTCCTTTTTGCAAATCTAACTTGTTTTCTATTAATAAATTTTTATTTACAAGATGAGGTTGTAGTGATCTCTCTGTTGATATAACAATATTGAGTTCTTTTTTTTCTTTTTTTATTAATTTGGATAAAACAGTAAGCTGAGAAAATTCAATCTCTTTGGATTTATTTATTGATGAGTATGGTTGATGTTCTGTTGGTGGATAATATAAAACTTCTTTATCATTTATACTTTCAAAATAACCAATCCATTTGTAGGCAATTTCTACATTAGGACATATTAATAAAATATTTTTATCTTCTTTTTTTGCAATACTATCTAAAAGTATTGATTTTGCATATCTACTTGAACCAACAATATTTAACTCTTTATTTTTTGAAATTCTTTTTATTAATTCAGAAGTAATTTGTGAGTTTGAAATATAATTAACTAAAGTATTTAAACTCATTTATAGTTGTCAATGTTGATTACGAATAACCGCCATATTATATTAGATTTTAAACTGTTTGTGAATAATATTTGATGGATTCAGCCGCAATAAATTCTTTTATACCTACATTAGATCAGGTAGACAGTTGGTACGAAATCTTTACACTTTTACCTATATTAATTGCTCTAGAATTATTATTATCGGCTGATAATGCTGTCGCACTAGCTTCTCTTACTAAATCCCTCGACAGTTCGGAATTAAGGTCAAGAGCCTTAAATATTGGTATAACAATATCCTTATTATTCAGAATTATTCTAATATTATTATCTAATCTTCTTCTCAAGTTTATTCTTATTAGGGTTTTTGCTGGTTTTTATTTAATATACTTATTCTTCTCTAATGTTTTTCTAAATTCAGATATAGAAAACGTTGCAAAAGGCACAGATAACAATAAAAATAATTTTAGGTTCTTAAGGGTTGTAGCACTTCTATCAATTACTGATTTTGCATTTTCCATAGACAGCATCACTACTGCAGTAGCTATAAGTGATCAATACATATTAATTATATTTGGCGCAGTAATTGGAGTATTAGCTCTAAGATTTACATCAGAAATTTTTCTAAAACTTCTGGATATATTTTCTAGATTAGAAAGAGCCGGTTATGTAGCAATTTTAATTATTGGGATTAAACTTTTACTAAATACTTTAATAAAAGAATCTATTCTTCCAGACTATTATTTTTATATTTTGATTCTTTTTGCTTTTATTTGGGGATTCTCTAAAAAAGTATCTAAAAATTAATCTTAGAAATATTCACCTACTGAGGGCTTTAGCTGTTGTATCATTTGCTTTTTGCTAGATATGTTTTTGCCCTCAAGTTTTGCTTCTAACAAAATAATCGGATCAGTTCTTGTTGAAATTATTATCCCTTCATTTTCTATGAGGGCGAGAATAGTACCAGGTTTTGAATAATTACTCTTTAAGCAGTTATTTTTATTATTAATTTCATCACTACTCAAAACTTTAATTTCAATTATTTTTAGGTTCTTACCTTTAAAAGTTGTAGTTGCTCGAGGGTAAAGTCCTTTTATTTTTCGATAAATTTTAATTGCCTCATTATCCCAATCCACTTTATAGTCTGATTTTTCAATCATTCTTGCGTAAGTAATTTCTCTCCCAAGGGTATTTTGTTTTGTTAATTTTGAATTTGTATTCTTATTAATATTTTCTTCTAGTAAAGAAATAGCATTTAAAAATAATTTTGCAGATAAAATACTAAGTTTTTTCGTCAGTGTATTTAAATTATCGTTGTAATCAATTTTAATTTTTTCTTCCAATAACAAGTCGCCAGTATCTAGTCCCTCTTCCATTTTCATAATTCCTACTCCAGTAAATTCATCGCCATTCATTAGAGACCATTGGATTGGAGCTGCACCGCGCCATCTTGGAAGTAACGATGCATGTGCGTTCCAACAGCCAAATTTTGGGATTTCTAAAATCTCTTTGGGTAGAATCTTCCCGTAAGCTATAACAATGAATAAATCACAAGAAAGTGATTTGAGTTCATTTATAAATGGTATATTTTTCCTTATTTTTTCTGGAGTATAAATTTTTATAGACTCTTTTTCGGCAAAGCTTTTAACAGGTGAAGATATTAATTTATTTCCCCTAGATCTTTTCTTATCTGGTTGGCTTACTACTGCAATTACCTCATGCTTAGATTTAATTAATATATCAAGGCTCGAGAGTGAATAATCAGGTGTCCCCCAGAATATAATTCTCACGCGTCACCAGTTATTGATAATTCATCTACCCATATATGTGGAGAAATTCCACTTGTTGTTACCTCTTGGTTTGATTCAATATTTACTATATTTTTCAAAAGATATTTAATGTCCCCTGCTACAGTTGCAGATTCTATTGAGATTTTAGTACCATTTTTGTAAAGCCATCCGTCAAATGGAAGAGAGAATGAACCTTGACTAGCTCTTACACCTGCATGGATTGCATTCAACTCTTCAATATAGACAAATTCTCCATCAAAATTAGAGTGATTTAATGATGTTTGTAGATCGTGGTTTCCTTTTGATTTCTCAACAACTATCCAATCAGGAGATACTGAGACTTTTGATCCAAGTCCAGCGTGGCCAGTTGGACTTGTTTTGAATATTCTTGCTGTTGATTCAGAATGTATGAAACTTTCAATTTTCCCTTTATTAATTAAACATAGTCTTTTTGTAGGGGTTCCTTCTCCATCAAATGGTGATGAAGAAATATTCTTTTCGTGAAGACCATCATCATAAATATTAAGTGCTTCTGTAGATAATTTCTCTCCAATAGAGTTTTTATTAGATAAGCTCACTCCATCTAAGATGCTTCTAGCATTAAACATTGAACTAAAAGCATTAATGATCGTTAAAAAGGATTCCGGGGAAAAACATATTAAATATTTATCCGTTTTAATTGGTGAATAATTTAGATGAGATATTGTTTTATTTGAGGCCTCTTTAATGCATGCTTCTATATCTATATCGTCAACTCCATATCCAATTCTTACTGAACCTGAGCTTCTAGGTTTCTTGTCTTCCTCTTCTGCTCTCGCATATAAATATAGAACAGCTTGGCTTTTTGTAAAGCTTCGAAAGGCACCATCACTATTTGCGTAAACTCTCTCAAAGAAACTCTCAGATAAGCCATTATATGGAACAGATTTTATGCATTCATGACTTTCTAATAGTTTTATCTCTGCTTCTCTTAAAAGCGTAAGTAATTTTTTAATTCCAACAGGATTCCTTTTTTTAACTTCCTTAACTTTGATAGGTTCCTTCGCTAGTGGTGAGAATTCAGTACTTTCATTCTCATTACCAAAATCAGAGGCTATGTTTGCTTGATTAAGAGCTTTTTTAATACCAGATTCACTAATATCGCTTGTTGTAGTAATGCCAACTAAATTAGATTCATTCCAAACTCTTATAGTTAAAACTTGCTTTTGTGATGCCTTAAGTTGTTTAGCATTTCCCTTATCTACCTGCACAGAAAAATCATTAGAAAAGCTTGCACCATAGTCCCATTTTTTAACATTTAGATAATCTGCCGCTTTGGAGATTTGAATTGTTATGTCTCTTGAATTCATGTATTATCTTCCACCAACAGTTATTGAATCAACTTTAATATGAGGTTGACCAACCGTTACGTTTACGCTTCCACTAATGGATCCACAGAATCCAGGCGCTAGTTCTAAGTCATTTCCGCACATTGATATTTTTGGCATAACTTCTTTAGCCTCGCCAATCAATGTTGCTCCCTTTACTGGGTTTGTTAATTTTCCATTTTTAATTAAATATCCTTCTTCTACCGCAAAATTAAATTGTCCTGTAGCACCTACACTACCCCCACCCATTGATTTGCAGTAAAGTCCATCGCTAATACTATTTAATAAGTCTTCTTTAGAGTATTCACCTTTCGCAATATAAGTGTTTCTCATCCTTGAAGCTGCAGCAAACGAATAATTTTGTCTTCTTCCACTGCCTGTTCTTTTATGACCAGTTCTTAATTCACCTGCCCTATCAGAGATGAATTTTTTTAAAATCCCATCTTGTATAAGTACTGATTTCTCGGGTTCCATACCTTCATCATCTACTGATGATGAACCAAAGGATCCTTCCGATATCCCTTCATCTATTGCTGTTACAGATTCATGTGCAATTTTTTCATTCAATTTATTCTCAAAGGGGGTTGTCCCTCTCTCTATTTGAGTAGTTTCGAGCAAATGTCCACAAGCTTCATGAAAAATAACACCGCCAAATTTGTTAGCTAATACAACAGGCATTTGTCCAGCATCAACATAATCCGCATACAACATGTTCATAGAACTTTCAAACACATCGTTTGCGGCTTTTTCATGATCCCAGATTCTGAATTCATTAGGCATTCCTGATGATCCAAATCTTCTGCTCCCATTAGACCTATATTGGGCGTCACTAGCAATTACATTAAGACCAACTGTTTGATGCAATCTAATATCTGAGGCATAGGTTCCATCGCTGGAGGCTATTATTACTTCTTGCAGATTTCTTGAGTAACTCCCTTTTCTAGTTATTATTTTGTTATTTTTTTTTAATGACTTTGTGCTGGCTAATAGTTTCTCGCTTATCTCATGAATAGAAGGAATTTCATCAATCCATGTTTTCTTAGATAAACTGTAGTCTTTATGTTTATTTAAACCGTCAAATAATTCTCTATTATTTTTGTCTGTAATATCTAACATTTCAATAGCTTGAGATACCGATCTCATCAAACCATGTTTTGTTAAATCATTTGTACTTACAAATCCGTCCCTCTTTTCTTTAAAAATTCTAATTCCAGCACCTTTTCCAAATGAAGGACTAACACTTGTAATAAAGTCTTCTTCAGCTAGTACACTTGCATTGTCAGTATTTTCTATAAAAATTTCAACAAAATCAGCCCCAAGTCGAATCCCATAGCATAATATTTCTTCTAATAAATCTTTATTGCAACTACCAAATTCGATTTCATTTGACTTGATTTGTGACGAAAGCATTTGAGTCTATAAATTTACTCTTTAAATAAGATTATCTAATGGAAGGTTGATAGTCTTTACTGTCTAGAGGTTTTAATAAGTATAGTCTTAATAGTTGGTAACCGTTTGAAATAAAGATTGGTAATTTTGATAATACTTTATTTAAATTCTGATTATCTTTCTTGTCTATTTCTGCTAATCGCTCACCATTTTTCACAATACTGTCTAGTCTTCTGTAGAAAGACTCATCGAAGACGTTTAGTACTACAGGGAATACTCTCGCTGAGGTTTCATTTGTCTTATTAATTACAAATTGATCGTATTCTCTAGCATCTAAACCTAGTGCACTATAGAAATCTTTCTTTGTGCCTTGATCTCTAATGTACATAGTTGCAAAAACAGCTAATAGGAAAAATCTAGACCATAATTTTGAAACTAAAGGATGATTGTTCAAGAAATATCTAAACCTATGGAAATAGTCAAATAATGGATGTGTAAAGGTAGATCCGCCTATAGTAATTTTATTACTTAATGACTTAACAGTACGTGGTTGAGCTTTCATTAGTGC
>CACOFO010000031.1 GCA_902626435.1 uncultured Prochlorococcus sp. | reverse complement strand
GTTAAGTCATATTTTTTCAGAATTTTTCCCAGTGATTTTGAATTAGGAGAGTTACATGTATTCATTATTTTAATTTTTAATTTTTGAAATCAAACTTTTTCCAAGCCCTTTTATCTCTATTAATTCACTATATGGTGCATTAAGAACTTGTTCTTTAGTAAGGTATCCAGATTCCCATAATATTGAAGCAGTATTTTTAGTAACTCCATTTAGTTCACACAAAATATTTCTAAAGAAAGTATCAGGAAATCTTTTCTCTAAAACTAACTTTTTATAAATGTCTTTATAAGCTTCTGATTTAATACTTAGTTCATCATTTATCATAAACAATTTTTTTTCTATAGAAATATTGGATTCAACAATTATTCTAAAATCAATTAAAAAGCTTTTAAAATCAACTTCCAATTTTGATTTAGGTGGGATTCTTCCAATATCAGAAGGTCTTGCATAAATCATATTTTGAGAAATATTTGCCAATTCTTCAAATTCCTCTTCATGTCCATGTCTCCTGATCCAATATCCAAAATTTCCAGAGGGGTCTCCATCATTTCCAAGATTATTTGGTTCACCTATTAACTCTGGTTTTACTGATGTATCTTTCGTAATAAAACCATCTTTTTCTATACAAATTCTAGGAGTTGTCAATAATAAATTACAGGTATATTCCCAACCTGTTGTTACAGAATCGGCCCAGAGATCATTGGAATTTTCAAGAGGATATTCAGCAATAATTTCTTCTCCTTTGTTCCAATTTCTAAAGAAATAATCAAATAAATTCATTTCACTATCGAAGAAAATAATGTGATTAATAATTACCCAAAAGGGTCATTATTTTGTAGTAAGAAATCTATCAAATTCCCAGCAGCTTATATCAAAACTACAATTTTTATTTAATGCTTTTTCCGCAAGACATTTACCAATTAGTGGTGCAAATTTAAATGACTGGCCAGATCCACCTGAAAAAACAGTGATATTTGACTTAGGTTTATCGAGAATAAAATTAACATCTTTTGTCATTGTATATGGACTTACAAAAGTTTCATCACAACCTACTATACCATCGAAATTATTGATCATAAAATCATCAAGCATTTTTATTAGAGGCTCAATAAAAGGTTTTTTCATAGCACCCTCATCACCACCAATTAATTCTGGAGGTGTCCAATCTATTCCAACTTTTATTCTTGGCAAATTATTTTTATTTCGACTCAAGACGGGGAACCCATAATATAATCCTCCATCATCTCCTTTTGATTTCTGGAAGCAGAACCATTGCGGATAACTATTTATGAAATCCTCATCAACCAGATAATGAGCCCAAAGCATCGGCCAAATTTTTAAATTTTGTCTTAAACCTATTGGTTCCAATAATTCATTAGTCCACATTCCAGATGCAACTATTAATTGATCAAAACTTACAGATTGGTTTCCGATTATTTCAAGAGAATTATTTTTATCGTCTATTCTTATAATTCTGCAACCTTCGTAAATCTGATTACCATTATTTCTTATGATTTGAATCCAATTTTCAATCGCTTTATCACTTAATATTGCTCCTGCACTTGGTTCAAAAAGTCCTACAAAATGGTCTTTAGGTTTTATAGGAAATCTTTCAGAAATCTTTTCAGATGTTAAAAACTCATAAGGTATATTTTGCTCATCCATAACTTTCTGAGCTCCAGGTATGGAACCCTCTATGGTTTCTTCATTCCAGGATTCACCATAAAACAATAATCCATGTTCTTTTCTGAGAGAATATTTTGATAATGATTCCTGCTCTGCCCATAATTTATTTGATTCTTTAGCAAGTTTGCATAGCACAGGATCAGAATACATTTCTCTGTACATTCTGGACTCTCCAAAACTACTGCCATCGCAATGAGCAAGTTTTTCAGATTCAAAAACAGCTATATTTTTCACTCCAATTTGACTTAGTGATGCTGCTGCACTTAGGCCTGCCATACCTCCACCGATAATTGCTACATCAATATGTTCAGGGATATTAATATTGTTCATTAATTTAAAATGACTCTCCTATGATTTCCTGTTTTTCATTTTTTATTAATTCTAAAATTTCCTGAGGAGCTAATCCACTCTGCTCAAGAGCTAAGTAAGAAATACATTTTTTCTTTACTTCATTCTTCACAAAATCATAAACCTTTTCAGGTGATGTTTTAGACCATTTAACCGGTGCATATCTTTCAATTGAATCAGCTATTACAGCTCCTGCATTCACTAGAGGATCAGGAACAATAACAACATTAGAATCCCTCAACTTTTGAGGAATCATATCATTTTCAAAAGGAGCATTTGCAGCTGAAATAATGGCTTTAGCATTTAGAAGAAACTGAGTAATATTTTGATTTATTAATCCCGAGATTGAGCAGGGAAGAATCACATCAAAATTCTTCCTATACCAATTTTCGTCATTTCCAAGGGAAATAGCACCCTCAATATCAGTTTTTTCTATGGCAATATCAACAACATAAGTTTTTATATCTCTTTTAATTAATTCATTAGCGACTGTACTGCCTACTGAACCGCATCCATGAACCAGAACACCATTTGAAAGATCGCACCGAATACATTTTTCAAAAGCTTCGAAGGCACCTATAACTCCCATCGCAGTGGCGGTACTTGCATCAACATTACTATTAACAGCTGCCAGGACATGAGGAGTCAATTTATATAATTTTTGCATATCACTCACATCAGTATTTAAGTCACATCCGGTTATCATTCTGCCATCAAGATTTTCTAGAAGTTTAGATGTTACTGAGATAAGTTTTTCTTTCACTGATGAAAGATCTGAAGATCTCGCAACTACTTTCCCACCAGAAAAACCAGTGGAATATAGATCATGTTTACTCTTCATTAGATTCGCCAGTCTGAAACCATCCTGAAGACATTCCATATCAGTTTCATAATTAAGAAGCCTTAAACCTCCATTGGCAGGATGATCGTCAGGTTTATTTTCAGCAACTATGAAAACTGATAATTCATCACTTATGTATTCAGCAAGCACACCTACTTCACTTTTTAAGTGAGTCTGTAAATTAACCATTAAACTTTCTCCATCATCAGGTGATGCTCTACATAATCAAGACTCCAATTTTCAGGCTCAGAATATATTCGACTGGTTAATCTATCAAAAAGGATATCAACGGGAGCAACATTTCTCGAATTATTCTCATCCAGAGCGGCCACGAAACTATGTCTACTCCAACTACGAATGGTTTCCATCAAGCCAATAGAAAATTCCTCAGTATTTTGAGTCTTCCTCCACTTTTCCTTATAAGGACAGTCAACATAAACTGTTCTTTCCTTTAAAAGTCTCAATCCATTTTTATAAGCAGCAGAATCTTTATTGGTTAGAGGTGATGTAAATTCGCTAGGAGACTTATAGAAATTCTGAATTGTGCCATTTCTATATTCAATTTCGGTAATAAGATTTTCATCTAGCAATTCCTTCCAGATTGAATGAATTTGATCATGAACATTTACAGTTTTTCCTCCATTATTTCCTAGATATCTATCTTCATAATCTCTGGATAAATTTACAGTGAGTAATTTACCTCCTACTTTCAGTTCTCTGCTCCTCATTTCAAGAATCTGATTCCAGTCGAACAATGCCTGTTCAATAAAATCTTTTCTTGCACTATTGTTATCTGAAGCAAGTACATGGGTATGATTATCAAGAGTTTCCACCTTCTTGTTAAGCCAGTGCATGGCAGTGGCAGAGAAACCGAAATCAATGAAATCATTTGGGACAAGCTGATCATAAAAACTACCTGCACACATAAGGGTGGAAACTGATTCCTTGCCTGAAGAATGAACTGAGAGATTATTTATAAGAGCCTGATTGTCATTTGAATAAAGATCATTTCCAATGAGCGTGATCTGAGATGTTGTTTTTCTTTGTTGAATATCCTTTATTATCTTTCCCCAGAATTCAGAAGCCGTTCCACCATCAGCAGCACCATAATCCATGAGGAGTAAATTATCTTCAATATTTAAATCTGCAATACATTCACCTGCCCAATCACTTGCTAGATCAATACATAACTTAGCCCCAGCGGTCTGCTCGCTGTAGCCTTTGGTCATTGCTATTACCATCAAATATTAAGAAATTATTAAGACTTTTTAATACTACATAGATATTTTTATTTCCGCGGATGATATCTAAAATGAGGTCTTAAAAAGCACAGTTTTATAGATCATTATTTTCTGGAAAGACTTGATCCTTATCAATAAAAAATGGTTTTTGAGCAATAAACAGCACTCCCTAGATATAATTTGAAAGTCATTTAATTGCATTTAAATTTATTCTTCACACTTCAGAACTACTGTACTGCAGGCAATACTACCTGATCCAAGCCAGCCAATTTTAAAATCGCCGTTGTAGCTCAGCCGTAGATCACTTTTGGTAAGGGAGAAGTCTCAGGTTCAAGCCTCGAAAAGGAGGACATACCCAAAAGCTTTCTGCCACGCGATTTTTAAGAAAAAAGAGAAATAGATTTCAAGGGTTTGCAGGAAAAAATTCAAGCTGAAATTGAATCTTATAAAGATTCGATAAAAGAGATACAATCCAAGCTCAAGATGTATTGATGCTTGATAGGATCTCAATATAGTTTTTCTTTCTTTTTCTTCTTTACCTTTTCATAAACCTCATCAGTCTTATCTTCAATACCATCAAGCTTATTTGAAATTTCCTTTATAATTTCTGCTTTTCCTTCTTTAACTACAGTATCTTTTACCTTAATAATTTTGACAGGCTCTTCTTTATTTAGAGAATCTTTTGCAGCTTCAGTTTTAATTCCAAACTTACCTTTAAAAAAATTGGCTATAAAAATAAGCAATGGCACATGGGCTAGACCACCTATCGCTATTCTTGTTTCTGAATAAGCCATTTAATGGTAAAAAGAACTAAAAATTTAAGCATAAATTTAATTTACAAATTCCTTTTATTAAGCCAATTAACATTTGCAATCATTTATTGATTCTTAAATCAATAATCTTGCTATTAATTAAATAGAGACTTTTTTATTAAATGCCATTAGACGTATTTCTAATGAATATGTGCATTGTAGTTATAGCTTTGCTTATCAGAAGAGAAATCAACCTTAGGAAGACGAGATAGATTATGAAGACTCAAATTTTTAAAGAACAATACATTCCTAATGTCCATGCTATTACTCTTTTACTTATGCTTCTTATATGTCTGTGGTTCCCTCTGGCACTCAGATTCTTATTAATAATTTAGTCGAACTCATTAGTTAATACTCTTATCCTTAAACTCTGATATATCCTAATTTTTTTAAGATTTTATATGGAACTCCTCTTACATTTATAGCTTCAATAACTTTATCTCCCACAGTTCCGTAAACTTCAGCAGAAAAAAATTTCTGGAGCAGAGACCTAACTCTACTTCTTTTTCCAAACCTCCTCAGTTTTACTCCAACCCTGAGAGATTAACCTTTCATAAATTTCTCTAGCTATATCTATATCTACAGAAACTGTTGTTATCATTACAAGAGGTTCTTTTTCTAGCACACCAACTATTTTTCCAGTATCTACAAACATATATTCAAAAACTCCATCTACACTCTTATCGTTTTTTATAAACCTTTTACTTCTTTTCTTTTTGAGTTAATCAACCAATGAGATTTAGCCATTATTTAAAAAGTAAAATTAGAAAGCGTTTCATTAACGATATAGAGTTACTGATTCATCTAGATTTGCACAAGGTTCAATAATAATCTCCATTATTTCTCTCCAAGGTCGCTATTGACGCCAAATAGTTTCTAAAGAATTTGTATCTTTCAAAGAGTAACCTTTTCCATTCTGAGGTAAGAAAATTTAAGATTTAACGTCATAATTCTTTGGTTTATTTTATTATCCTTCTTTGTCATACCATTCTGTAAGCATTTTTGCTTCCTTCTCTTTCGCGGTTGCAAATGCCTACTAGGAATTTAACAATTGATTATTCTGATAATCTTTACTGATAAGAAAAAGATTTTTTATGTATTTAATATCAAAATCTTTATGCTGAATATGTCCCATCACTCTCTCTTCTTGCCTTAGCTAATACAATTTCATCTAAAACTTTTTCAATCATGTAAGCACTCTTTTTTCCATAACATTTTTCTTTTTTAATGCTCTCATAATCATTTGGAGTTAAATCATTATATTCACAACAATCGCATCTAATATCAATTTTTAAACCTCTATAAACCTCCAAAGCCCTAGAAAAAATCCATTGCTGAACTGAAATACTTTCCCAACTGTCAAAATTAGACCATTCATCAAAATGCATATTAAGAATGCCTTTTAATCCATCAACCTTATTTACACTTACTAAGTATGAATTTTTTCTTGATTCATCTTTAATACCAATTGTTTTGACAGAATTTTGATTCATTTCATAAACATTGATTAAGTAGCAATGTTAATCTAAAGGAAAATTTCGAAAATATAAATGAAAAAATGCCTTAAATAAAATCATTAATTGATTCATCTAATCTAGATATGTGATTTGTATTTATGAATAATTCAAAATCTTTAAACTCAAACCTAGGACCAATACAACAACTCATCAACCTTAATTATCCTTTACTTTTTGCGGCTTGCCAATATCCAGATAGAATCATTTCTACTAGATTATTGGAATCTAAAATTAAATTTCTTAGAAAATTATTATTATTATCTAGGCACCATAAATTGAGAGGCTCACCCCTAAGATAAATCCAAATTTCATCTGAATTTTTTACTCTATACCACGCACTTTTTGCATCTCTCTCCAAAAGATAATAAATTACCGTAATAAAGTTTTTTCTTTGACTATCTTAACTAGTTAGAACTCTTACTCCTGACGATCTCCCGAAAACATACACCTTCGGCATGAGGCGATAAATTAAATTTTTTAATTATTTCTATATTTTTTTGATTAAAATCCACTTTACAAAATATTTTTAAAATTTATCTCCCAATTAATAGGAACCTTAAAACCAGTCAAAATAAAATTTAATTTCTAAAAACTCAAGCACAAATAACTGACAAATCTACAAAATTTTTACTTTCATCTGCCAGTTCAGTAATAATTCTATTTAGCCATTCAGTGTTAGTTTCACAATAGCCTACATTTAAAATAGTTTTTTGCTTTGATGTTTCTTCTTTATTCATAGTTCGAGTATTTTTATATAAATTAGTCTCTAAATAAATTTATGTGAATAAGTCTTAATTACTATCTATTTCAAAAAGTTGTTTTTTATACATGCTTAAAGACTGCTAATAAACAAATAAGATTAAATCGTTACAAGAAAATCTATACAAATACGCTTAAAAAAAATTACAATTTGACTTATGAATAATTTCAAGATTTAAGAATTGATAAAAGCAATTTTCGATGGTATCGCAAATAGAATTAAGCAATTAAGCCAAAGTGAAAGTAAGTCCTTATTGTTTGAGCATCTTTAGTGTTTGGAGGGGAATGGGAGACAGAAGAAATCTTATTTTTAAAAAATCCCTACAGAAATTATGGTTCTAAAAAAACTTATTTAAATAATTAATCATGGCCTAAGGGTCCCGGGCCAGATCCTATTTTGTAAGAATTTTCTAAAGATTTCTCAACAAATAATTTTGCTTTTTGTATGGAATCAAGCAGCTCAAAACCTAAAGCTTTATAACCACAAATAGCAGCACTTAAAGTACAACCACTACCATGGGTATTTTTTGTATTTATAAAATTATTAAAGAGCCACTCTTTTCTGCCATTTAAGTCAAGAAAAAAATCTTTCCCTTTCATATCCTGTAAACCGCCACCTTTTATGAGTACCGCTTTAGCTCCAAGATTAATAATATTTCTTGCGGAATTTTCGATATCTTCTTTACTCTTTATTTCAAAACCAGAAAGTAGATTTGCTTCATAAATATTTGGAGTTACCAAATCCGCAATTGGTAATAAGAGTTTTTTGTAAGCATCAATCGCAGAATCTTCTAGTAATTTAGAACCAGATCTTGTAACCATTACTGGGTCAATAATTTTATCAATTTTATAAGTATTTAATTTTAATGCGGTATCTTTAATTATCCTTTCATTTAGTAACATTCCAGTTTTTAAAGCATCAATACCAAAATCAGCAAATAAAGTGTCTAACTGACTTAATAAAGTATTCCTCTCTACTGCTTCAACACATGTAACCTCAACACTATTTTGTGCAGTAATGCATGAAATAACAGAACATCCATGTACTTTAAGTGCCATGAAAGTTCTTAAGTCAGCCTGAATGCCGGCTCCACCTCCAGAGTCACTTCCCCCGATTGAAAGTGCAATTTTAGAATACATAGTTCAACAAACTAGGATTGATAAATATCATAAAAAAATTATAAGATTTAATTAGAAATCTGAATATGCATTAAAAAAATCAAACTCCAATTCCATAGCTCTCCTATATAGATATTTGGCCTGATTAATATCATATGTTTCTTTATTGGTCTCAATAAGATTTTCAAGTGAATTTGCTAGCTTTTCAAAGCTCTCATCAGAGTAAGTAATTATCCATTCTTTATATTTAATATCATAATTCTCCTTACTCAAACTTTTACCTATCCAAGAATACAGTCTCATACATGGAGTCATTGCAAACATTATTTCAACGGAGCTAAGTCTGTTGGAAGTATCAACAAGGAAATCTGTATAATTTTTAGTAGCTTTTTTTATATAATTATTTGATAGATCAATATCCCATTCTTTTGCATAAGTTTCATGAAGTATTAACTCCTCTGAAACGCCCATTAAAAGTACACTCAACTTCCTTATTGAATACTTATCCTTTGATTTAGAAACTGCAAGACCATATGCCTTAGCAAAAGTTTCTAAGAAGAAATAATCTTGAGCCAAATATTCTTGAAATATATTTTTAGGGAGACTTCCATTCTTTAAACCTTGAACAAATTTTGTATTTAAACTTAGTAATGCAATCTCATAGTTATCCTCCCAAAGTTTTTTTGTTATTGACATCAATTTTC
>CACOFO010000030.1 GCA_902626435.1 uncultured Prochlorococcus sp. | reverse complement strand
AAGCGACGTACAAAGCCGCAGTAGAAATAGTTAACTTATCATGGAATATTTCTGGAAATAAATTAAAAAATAAATTTAAATTTGAACAATGTGAGCTTATAAATGATTTCGCAGTTCAAATTTATGGAATACCTTATCTAAAAAAAGAGCAATATTCTACTCTCCAAAATGGATCAAACACGCAAGGTGCTAACCAAGATTTGCATGCCATTGTTGGAGCTGGGACCGGTTTGGGTATCGCAAGAGGCATAATATCAGAAAGAAAGGTAAAAGTTTTACCGAGTGAAGGTGGTCATGTTGAATTCTCGCCAAAGTCAAAATTAGAATGGGAATTAAAGATTTGGCTCAAAGATTCTCTGAATCTTGAAAGGATATCTTGTGAAAGAATTATTAGCGGAACTGGTTTATCAAGAATTGCCGAATGGATACTTAGTAAACCTGAGGCCCAAAACCATCCTCTACAAAAATATTTAAAAGAAATTAAAAATTCAGATGCTTTGAGAAAAGAACTTCCAGAAAAAATTTGTACTCTCTCGAAGGAGGGGGATCGGCTAATGATTGAAGTTGAGAGGATATGGTTAGGCGCTTATGCCTCTTTATTGGGAGATGTTGCTCTTCAAGAATTGTGCTTTGGTGGGTTATGGATTTCTGGAGGGACCGCATCAAAACATTTCAAAAACTTTAAATCAGATTTATTTATGAAACAATTTTTCGACAAGGGAAGATTAAAAGATATTCTTAAAACAATACCTATGAGAGTAATTTTAGATGAAGAGTTTGGACTTTTTAGCGCAGCCTGCAGAGCAAAAATGCTTTTAAAAACTTAATAACAAAAATGTCTATTCCTGAAGTAGGTAAAAAAATAAGAGTAACAGTACCCTCTACAACTGCAAATTTAGGGCCTGGGTTTGACTGCCTTGGCGCCGCATTGGATTTATACAATGAATTTATTTTTACAAGAATTCAAGGTGGAGGAGATAGATTTGATTTAATAATGGAAAGCACAGATGGTAATCATCTAAGAGGAGGACCTGAAAACTTAGTTTTTAGAGCGGCTCAGAAGGTATGGGAAAGCGCAAATATGGAACCTTTCGCACTCGAAGCAAGAGTTAAGTTGGCAGTGCCACCCGCGCGCGGACTTGGAAGTAGTGCCACAGCAATAGTTGCAGGATTAATCGGAGCAAATGCAATAATGAACTCCCCACTCCCCAAGGAAAAACTCCTTGAACTTGCCATTGATATAGAAGGTCATCCTGATAATGTAGTTCCATCTCTCCTAGGAGGACTTTGTTTGACAGCTAGGTCGTCTTCTCAAAGATGGAGAATAATTAGATGTGATTGGCACGATTCAATTAAAGCAGTTGTAGCAATACCTGCGATTCGTCTAAGCACAAGTGAAGCAAGAAAGGTTATGCCCAAGAATGTACCCATATCTGATGCAGTGACAAATATGGGAGCCCTTACTTTGTTACTAAATGGCTTAAAAGCAGGAAATGACGAACTAATAAAAGAGGGAATGTTTGACAAGCTACATGAACCCTATAGATGGAAACTTATTAAAGGTGGACTAGAAGTTAAAGATGCCGCACTACATGCAGGTGCTTTAGGATGCGCAATTAGTGGGGCTGGACCAAGTATCTTAGCTTTGTGTAAAAAAGAAAATGGTAGAAATGTCAGTCAAGCCATGGTAAAAGCATGGGAGAAGTTGGGTGTAGCTAGCAGAGCACCATACTTAAACCTTCAAACAACAGGCAGTCAATTTAGCACTATATCTGGTAAGTAGTTTTACTTAGGCGTTTTTAATGTTATAGTCTCAAGCTAGTACAACTTCAACTAGAATAAAAAAATTATTCATTCTATAAATGAATTTAGAATCTTTTCCTTGGCTATCAACTATTGTTTTACTGCCCTTAATTGGGGCATTAATAATGCCTTTCTTGAGTTCTAAGGAAGGAGAAGATAATACACTACCTAGAAATATCTCTTTAAGTTTTTTATTTATAGACTTTTTACTAATAATCGGCGTCCTTCTACAAAAATTTAATACTACTGATAGCTCTTTGCAACTGGTAGAGAGAGCTTCCTGGTTACCTTCAATCGGCTTAGAGTGGTCTCTTGGCGTAGATGGGTTATCTGCTCCTTTAGTAGCTTTGAGTGGGTTAATTACATTTTTGTCAGCTGCCGCAAGTTGGAAAATTAAGAAAAAATCTAATCTATATTTTGCTCTTTTATTAGTCCAAGCATCAGCACAGGCATTAGTTTTCCTTTCTCAAGATTTCCTATTATTTTTCTTGGCCTGGGAACTTGAATTGGTTCCGGTATATCTTCTTATCGCAATTTGGGGAGGGAAAAAGAAATTATATGCCGCAACTAAATTTATTCTTTATACAGCTTTAGCTTCTTTATTGATACTCATAAGCGGTTTAGCACTTGCCTTGAATGGTGATAACTTCACTTTAAACATTACCGATTTAACAAATAAGCACGTAACAGGTAGCCTAGCATTGTTATCTTATCTTGGATTTTTAATTGGTTTTGGAGTAAAACTTCCTATCTTTCCATTACATACTTGGTTACCCGATGCACATGGAGAGGCTAATGCACCAGTTTCAATGTTACTAGCTGGAATACTTTTAAAAATGGGAGGCTATGCTCTCTTAAGATTTAATGTTCAAATACTACCTGAAGTACATCTACAAATTGCACCTGCATTAATTATTCTTGGAATCATTAATATAATTTACGGAGCACTAAATGCATTTGCACAAGATAATGTAAAAAGGAGGATTGCATGTAGCTCAGTGAGTCATATGGGTTTCGTTCTATTAGGGATTGGAGCAGTTGATGCTTTAGGGATAAGCGGAGCAATGCTCCAAATGATCAGTCACGGACTTATTGCTGCTGCTATGTTTTTTGTTACAGGCTCATTCTATGAGAGAACTAATACTCTTTCGATACCAAATATGGGCGGTTTAGCAAAAGTCTTACCAATAACTTTTGCTTTTTTCTTGGCAAGCTCTTTAGCCTCTCTGGCATTACCTGGGATGAGCGGTTTTATTAGTGAAATAACTGTATTTTTAGGTATTACTAGTCAAGAAGGCTTTAGCTCTCTCTTTAGATCAATCACGATACTTATTGCAGCTATCGGTTTAGTTCTAACACCAATCTATTTACTATCAATGTGTAGAAGAGTATTCTTTGGTCCTAGAATTCCTGCACTAGCTACAGTTAAAGAAATGAATGGTAGAGAATTGACGATTGGGTTCAGTTTATTGTTGCCAACTTTAGTGATAGGTTTTTGGCCGAAAATCGCCATTAATTTATACGAATCTTCAACCAATGCTCTCAGTCAACAGCTAACTTTAGCTAAGTTAGTAGGAATTATTCCAACACTAGTTAATTAAATTATTTTAATAAATGGATACTTCAATTTTTAAATATGGAGAATTACCAGAATTTAAAAAATTTACGCCCGAAAACATCGGTAAACAATTCCCAATAGTACTAGAAAAGATAACCGAAGATTTTAAAAGCATAGAGAAAAACTTATCTAATTATTTGATTCAAAATGACTTAAATTGGGATAAAGTAATAAATCCTCTAAATGAAATCAATGAAATTCTTAGATGGAGTTGGGGTGTAATAAGCCACCTAAATGCGGTAAATAATTCTGAAAGTCTTAGGGATATTTATTCAAGATTTCTACCCGAGATTATAAGCTTGAGCAACAAATTCGGACAAAGTAAAATAATTTACAATTCTTTAGTGAAGCTTCAAGAGACAAATAACTTTGATCAAATCAAAAAAAGAATTTTAGATAAAGAAATTCTTGAGATGCAACATAGGGGTATTTCACTACAAAAAAATGAACAAAAAGATTTCAACAACATCTCAGAAAAACTTGGAAAGCTATCAACAGAATTTAGCAACAATGTTCTTGATTCCACTAATAAGTGGTTTTTAATATTAAATAAAAAATCCGAAGTCGATGGCCTCCCTGAACGAGTACTTGAATTGATGGCAATTTCTGCTCACAATCACTTAAAAAAAGATGGCGAAGTTGATACTAAGAATGGTCCTTGGAAATTAAGTTTAGATACTCCAACTTATACGTCGTTCATGACATATGCCATTGACCGTAACCTTAGAGAAAAACTATATAAGGCATTCGTTAGCAGGGCTTCTAAAGGGGAGAATAATAATTCTCAAATCATTGAAGAGATATTATCACTTAGGACTAAACAGGCTAATCTTCTTGGTTATAAAAGTTGGGCAGAACTTAGTTTATCAACGAAAATGGCGAAAGAAATTAAAAATGTTGAAAAACTTCTAGAAGAATTGAGAGAACCAGCATTCAAAACGGCAAAAATTGAATTGGAAACTCTTGAGAATTTCTCTAAAGCTAATGGTTTTCCAAAATCGCAGAAAATTGAACCATGGGATATTAGTTATTGGACTGAACTTCTTAGAAAGAAAAAGCTCAATTTAGATCAAGAATCTTTGAGACCTTGGTTCCCACTTAATGATGTTTTGAAAGGTTTATTTAAATTAAGCGAAAAGCTTTTTGAAATTAAAGTAGTCGAGGCAACAGATGAAGCACCCCTGTGGAATGATGACGTTTTATTTTTTAATATCCTTAATAAAGAGGATAATAAAATAGCATCTTTTTACCTTGATCCATATTCTAGGCCTGAATCAAAGAGAGGAGGGGCTTGGATGGATGAATGTTTGAATAAAAATAATATTAGGAAAAAGACTCTACCAGTAGCTTATCTTGTTTGCAATCAGACTCCACCATCAAAAGATAAACCTAGTTTGATGAGTTTTGAAGAAGTTCAGACACTGTTCCATGAATTTGGTCATGGTCTTCAACACATGCTCACCACTGTTAATCTTCCACAAGCAGCCGGGATTAATAATGTCGAATGGGATGCAGTTGAACTTCCAAGTCAATTTATGGAAAACTGGTGTTTCCATAAAAATACACTCTTGAACATTGCTAAGCATTATAAAACAGGAGAAAAATTATCCGCTGAAAATTTTGAAAAGCTCCTAAAGAATAGAACTTTTAATTGTGGTATGGCTACCCTTAGACAACTTCATTTTGCGATTACAGACCTCAGATTACACAGTAGTATTGATAAACATGAAGGTAAAACAGCAGATGAAATAAGAAGAGAAATTGCGAAACAAACTACTGTTATTGCTCCAATTCAAGAAGATCAATTTCTTTGTTGTTTTAGTCATATATTTGCAGGAGGATATTCTGCAGGATATTACTCCTATAAATGGGCTGAGGTTCTAAGTGCTGATGCTTTTTCTATGTTCGAAGAAGCTGATCTAGAAAACTCTGAAGATTTAAAGTTAATAGGAAAGAAATTTAAAGATACAATACTTAGCTTAGGTGGAAGCTTACCTCCATTAGACATATTCAAACTATTCAGGGGAAGAGAGCCAAAGACAGATCCCTTAATAAGACACTTGGGACTAGCAGGAGTTACACAATAATTTCACTGATTATTTTGTCAACCACAGATTTATTCCTCACGAGATTTCTATGTTTATATACTTTTACTGATATTTTTTTCCCTAAATTTAAATTAGTCCACCAGCTAGGGAAAACCATTAGATCCCAATAAGTAAAGAAATTTATACACTCTATCTCATCAAGAAAGGAATCATTCTTTGCAAGTTCTCTCAAAAACTTACTATTGATTTTCATTTCTGATATTCCTCTAAAAGGAAATTCAGGTACTAATTGAGCTATTAATGTTCCTTTGTGAGGGGAACCTATAGATATAAATCTTCTCGTTCTTTTATAACTATTAAATTTTTGAATCCAATATCTACCAATTATCCCTCCCATGGAGAATCCCAAAATATCTATTTCTTTTTCTAAACCATATTTATCTAAAATTAATTCGTTTAATGTATTAGTTAAATCGATAATTGAGGTCATTCCATATGAATGCTTAAGAGTTGGAGCAAAATATTCAATTCCAATATCATCAAGTTTTGAGGTAATAGAAGAAAAAATACTTGAAGAATTCCAAAGACCATGGATCAATATAATGGGATTTCTTTTTTCCAATACTTTTAATAATTTTCAAGAATTCTAACTATTGATACCTTCCCATCAAAACCTTTAATTGGAGGATTGCATTTTGTCAAAATAATTTGAATTTTGGAAAGTTTAAATTCCTGATCAATCATTTCTAAAATTGCGTTTGAATATTTTTCGATTGTGAAAAAATATATTTTCCTTGATTGATCTTTTAAAATTTGAACTAATTTTGAATAATCAACGGTTTTTTTTATATCATCATTTTCTGTACAATCTTCAAAATCAGTCCACAAAAATATATCCAAACTAAATAGTTGTCCTAATTTCCTTTCTTCATCAAGAACACCGACTCGAGCCCAAAGTTTAATATTCTCAATTTTTAAAAACGTTTCCATCTTCAAAAGTTTTAAAGATCTTTATGTGTATAGATAGCCTTTCCGGATGAAAAATCATGAACTATGTTCCCATCGCCTTTTAGGAAATATTTATAAGTTACCAAACCCTCTAGACCTACAGGTCCTCTTGGTGGAAGGGTTTGAGTAGATATCCCAACTTCAGCCCCGAATCCATATCTAAACCCATCGGCAAACCTTGTAGAACAATTATGAAAAACACCAGCACTATTAACTATATTCATAAATCTGTTGGCATTATGTGAATTCTCAGTAATTATTCCGTCTGTATGTTTTGAACTATATCTTTGAATATGAGTGATTGCCTCATCAAGGTCATCAACAATTTTTATCGATAAGATTAAATCCAAATATTCAGTTTGCCAGTCTTCCAGACTAGCCTCATACTTTAAACCTAACTCAAAAGATCTTTTATCTCCGATTAATTTAACATCATTAGAATCAAATAAAGGTATCGCCTTTTCAAGAAAAACTTTTGCAATATCTTTATGCAATAATAAAGTTTCAATTGCATTACATGCTGCAGGATATTGAATTTTACTGTCTAGAGCGACAGATAAAGCCATTTCAAGATTTGCCTCATTATCTACAAACAAGTGGCAAATTCCATCAGCATGACCTAGCACGGGAATTCTTGTATTCTCTTGAATAAATTTAACTAATTCATTACTTCCTCTTGGAATTATTAAATTGATAAAGTTCTCAAGATTTAACATCGACATACTATCTTTTCTACTTGTTAGTAAGCATATTGCATTTTTATCAAGACCTGATTCATATAACCCCTCTTGTAAGGCATTTACTATTGCAATATTGGTTAAATTAGCTTCACTACCGCCCTTAAGCATTACTACATTACCTGATCTTATTGCCAGAGAACTAATCTGCATAACGGCATCTGGCCTAGATTCAAAAATAACCCCTATAACTCCTATAGGCACAGTTTTTCTCTCTAGGATAAGTCCTTTGGAAAGCTCTCTTTTAATTTGAACTTGATTTACTGGATCGGCCAAGTTTCCAACTTTTCTTACCCCATCAATTCCTGAATTTAATTTTTCTTCTGATAACTTTAATCTAGAGAGTAAAGCATTTGAGATTCCTCTATTTTGTGCTTTCTTATAGTCCTCAATATTAGCCTCTAAAATTTTTTTAGTATTTCTTTCTAGATAATCAGCCATTAAATTTAAGGCTTTAATTCTATTTTGATTCTCAGTCTGGCTTATTTTTATTGATGCCAAACGCACTTGATCAGCTTTTTTTAAAAGATTATTATCAGGTTGAGGAACTTCAAAGATATTAGCCATAATATTTTTTAGTTAATTTAATAATAATTCAAATTAACGATTCTTTAAACTAAATTTCTTTCTGACTTAATATCTAAAAAATAATTGAACTTCACTTTTCCAATCCCCTTTGGAATCATAAGAACCTAATAATTCTAAGTTTGGATTAGCCTGAAAAGTCAAAATTCCTACGGGTGAAAGGTCATCTCTTCCTGGAACGGCTTGAAATGCAAAATTTATCGCATCAGTAATATCAAGTCCTAATTCAGCTACCCAAGCTTGCGAAGAAAATTCCTCATTAGAGGATGATTGCTCATCATTTTCTATATCTAAATTTTCATTTGAAAAAATATTATTTAAGGAATCATTATTTTCTATTAACGCTGGATATAAAGATAACTGTAATCTTTCGCTAAAAGCATCCGCATTATTAAGTTGAGAAATAAATGCTCTATTTATTAAGTTTGCAGAGTTGCCTCCAATTAAACCTATTATTTGTGATCTGCTATAACTTGGTGAGCTCCTTAATTGGATTCTTCTATTTTCATCTTCAAAAGATAATTGATCTAAAAATCCTTCATAAGATGCTTCAATTTTGATAAGCCTTGAATTGCCAATTCCAAATGATCCAAAACCACCAGAAGTCGAATTTACATCAAGATCACCTGAGATATTAGAATCCTGATTATTTTCACTTATAGGTATTATAGAATCTGGAACTTTACTAACCAGAGAAAAATTAATAAATGGAACGACACCACTTCTTGATGCAAATAAAATATAATTATCTTTATTTTTATCAAGTTTAAATGGAGTAGTATATAGATTAGCTCTACCTTTCTTAAGATAAATTAGACCTCTAGCATTTAGATCTTTGCCTACTTTTCCGTTTACATTGAGATCTAATTTGGTATCTAAATAAGCTTGAATTATCTCTGAATATTGAAGTTTAAAATCTGGACCAAGTTTTAATTTAAGATTACTAAAACTCAGATTATCCAAATAATTAGGCAATGTCTCTCCTAAAAGAACTGAGTCTAAAATTGTTTCATTTGAAATTATTTCAATACTCTGATTATTGTTCCAATATAGTTCTGGCCAATTCTTTTTATCTTTTCGTTTAATATTTTTATTTAATTTATTATTTTGATTATTGCTATTAAAGTTAATAAATCCATTATTAAGAGATAAATTACCTCCTAAAACAGGATTTTCAAATGATCCACTTAAATCTATATCAGAATCTATAAGAAAATTAGAATTGTCCGTTTTTAAGGTAAATTTATTCGTTAAGATATTAATCTCTGATCTCTCAGAATCGTTCCCCCTATAAAAAGGCAAGGAACCTCTTATAAATATATCTCCAGAGTCTTCAGCCTTTGCTTTTAGATTCTTGATCTCTAAAGAATCAAAATCAAAAATTATCAAGCTATTTATATCTTTTATTATATTGTTGTAAAAATCAATTTCGGAATCTTTAATTACTATAAAACCGTTCAATATTGGTTTATTTAAAGTCCCTTTTATTATCATACGAAGATTCACTTCACCTTCTTTAAAGGTAAAGTATTCATCAGAAAAAATATCTATTAACTCAATTAATTTTCCATTTCCAATCAAGCTTAGATCAAGTTTATCCGATTTATTTATAGGTATTGAGCCTTCAATATTTATTGGGATTTCAGAGTCATTTAATAAAAGTGAAAAATCAACATCAAAAATAGAATTTTTAAATTCAATGAACCCTTTATCAAATACTATT
>CACOFO010000029.1 GCA_902626435.1 uncultured Prochlorococcus sp. | reverse complement strand
AAGACCTTGGATTCCTACGGTCATTAATATGGTAAGAAACACTAAGCCTTGAAGACGACCAGCTCCAAGGACACCAGCCTGTTCTAATCTTATAGAGAAAAGAGAAGCCACTGCTGCGGTAACAATACCTCTTGGAGCTAACCAGGCTAAGAATACTTTTTCTTTAAAGTCCAATTCTCTTCCAATTGTTGCTATCCAAATGGATATCGGACGAACAATTATCATTAACATAAAAACGCAAACAACCCCTCCCCAGCCAAGCGGACTTAATTCACCCCAAGAAACATCAGCCGCTAAAAGTGGGAACAGAACTGTTATTGCTAATTGAGCTAATTCACCTATTAGATTATCCAATCTCTCCTTATCTATTACTTCTCTTTTGCCTACGATAAAACCTGCCGCGACAGAAGCAGGCAAACCTGATTCTGGCAAAAAATATTCACAAATTCCATACACAAGAAAAATAAATCCGAGGGTAACTTGAAGCTCAATACCAAATGAGGCGTCATTTTTTATTTTTTTTAAAATTTCTGATAGTAACCAACCTGCACTTAATCCTATTAAAACTCCTCCTCCTAATCTTTGCATTAATGCAATGAATACATCGTTAATCCCACGGAGGTCTCCTAATGTTAGTTCTAGCAGTAGCAAAGCTAATACTGCACCAATTGGTTCAAGCAACAATCCCTCGGCTTTTAAAACTTCCGAAAGAGGGGAAGCTAATTTTATTTGTTCAACTAATGGAGAGACTACTGTTGGTCCAGTAGCTAGAACTATGGCACTATATATTCCTGCAACTTGCCATGAAAGGCCTGCCAGCCAATGAGCAATAAAAATTCCAGCTGATAATGAAATAAAAAGTCTTACTAATGAAATTTTTAAAACAGTATTTCTTATATTTCCCTGAGGCAGTTTTAAATTTAGTCCTCCTTCAAATAGAACTAAGCAAACTAAAAGGCCCACAATAGTTTCAAGTCCTTCCCCAAGATCTAAAGGCTCGACCAGTCCTAAACCTGATCTTCCGACAAATAAACCAGAAAGCAATAAAATAACAACACTTGGGAATCCTGTAAAAGAAGAAAATAATCGAGCACAAGCTCCCGCAAATACAGTTATTCCCCAAAGTAGTCCAAGCCTTTCAGGCGTCATAAAAAATTATAAATAATAAAGATATTAATTATTTTGATTAAATCAATAATCTTATCTCAAGTCCATTAAATACAATACTTTTTAATTTAATTAACTCCATAAGAAAACTAAATTCTAAAAATACTTTTAAGGCAAATGAATTAGACCGCTATTAAGAAAATTTGCTTACTAAAGCAATAATAATAAAAATTACTCCTATACCAACAGTTGCCATCCTTCCGTTCCATATTTCCGCTTGAGGTGTAAAACCTCTTTTCCATAAATTCAGTTCCTTTTTATCAACAAAGTTTTTCGATTCTTTAATCTCGATTTTAGATTCTTTATTCATTGGAGTTAGAAAGGAGGATTTTCTTCATAAAGGGTATTTGCTTGTTCAATTGATAGTCTTCCTGAAACACCTAATTTAAGGGAACTTAAATGATCCTTAAATTTGATCCTGAACAATGCTGCCGCTCCAATCATCGCCGCATTATCTGTACAAAGATTAAGGGGAGCTAAATGAACTTTAATAGATTTTTTACTTGCTTCATTAATCATCATTTTTCTTAATGTTTTATTAGCAGCCACGCCCCCAACTAAAACAACATTATCCAAGCAATGATCTTTTGCACATTCTATGGTTCTCTCTACCAAGACCTCTGCCACTACCCTTTCAAAACTTGCAGCAATATCAGGCACTGGAACGGCTTTCCCTTCTGAATTTATTTTCTCAACTAATCTTAATACAGCAGTTTTTAGGCCACTAAAAGAGAAATCATATTTAAGAAATCCCCCTTTTTTATCAGAAATCCTACATTTTGGTAATTTGAATCTCATGGGGTCTCCATTTTTGGCAATCTTTTCAATTGCAGGGCCTCCTGGATAACTAAGGCCTAATAATCTTCCAACTTTATCAAAGGCTTCTCCAGCGGCATCATCAAAACTTTTCCCAAGTCTTTGCATTCCCCTTCTTTCATCAACTTTTATCAATTCAGTATGTCCGCCACTAACAAGTAATGTAAGGAAAGAATTTTTTGGATAGTTTTCTGAAAATAGAATTGAAGATAAATGTCCCTCCAAATGATGAATTCCCAAAAATGGCTTTGAATGAAGCATGCAAAGTGATCTTGCAGTTATAGAGCCAACTCTTAAACACCCAACTAATCCAGGAGCTACAGTTGATGCAATATAGTCAACTTCCTGAATTTTGATTGTTGATTCAGTTAAAGCATTTTCTAAAACAAAAGGTAATAACTCTAAGTGCTTTCTAGCTGCAAGTTCAGGAACAACACCTCCCCATTTTGAATGATCTTCAATTTGAGATGCAATGATATTTGAATGAATTTTGAAAGTATCACCGCTATTAGAAACTATTGAGACAGATGTGTCATCACAACTTGTTTCAATAGCTAAAACTTTACGCATATTTGATTCAACTTGTTCTATTTTAGTATTAATTTCTTACTTAATACACTACTAAGGAATATAAGATTGCAACTTATGAAATTCTTTTTTTCAATCATAACCTCAGTTTTTCTTTTTCTAGGAATTACTCCAATTGCTATTGCTGCTAATGGGCCAGCTTTAAAAGCAGACAGAGCAAGCACAGAATATACTGCATCAGCCCTTACAAAATGCTCTGAAAACCCCAAATTCATTGAAAGAGCAAGTTCTGCAACTACTCAAAAAGATATAGCAAGATTTGAAAGGTACGGGAAAGCGTCATGCGGAGATGATGGTCTGCCGCATTTAATTATTGGTCCTCCACTTGAGCCATGGGGAGCTCTTTTAAATCGGGGTCATGAGGGAGATTTACTTATCCCAGGAGTATTGTTCATTTACATTGCTGGAATTATAGGCTGGTCAGGAAGAGAGTATTTGATTGAATCAAAAAAGACTAAAAATCCAGCAGATCTTGAGATCATTATTGATCTAGACTTAGCTAGAAAATGTCTTGTTAAAGGCGCACAATGGCCTCTTCTTGCTAATAAGCAGGGGAGGAATGGAGATCTAAGAGAGAAAGATAACAACATTACAGTTAACGGTCCTCGTTAAACATCTTTAAAAAACTTTCATAAAAACAAATGTTCAAAATTCTAAACACAAAATTTATTAGATCTGCTCCAGTAGTTGCAGCAATTTGGATAAGCCTTACAGCAGGAATAATTATTGAGTTCAATAGATTTTTCCCTGACTTACTTTTTCATCCAATGAGCTAAAAAAAGAGAGAATAGAATAGTTAAGTTTGAATTAACTTGATTATTCTCTTCGCTGTTTCATTAACATTATGGTTTGTTAATGCAAAATCAAATTGGTTTGATACTGAAATCTCATAATTTGCCCTTGAGAGTCTTTTTTTAATTGCCTCTTCTTTCTCTGTACCCCTTTTTCTAATTCGTCTTTCTAATTCTGAGATATCTGGAGGGAGTAAAAAGATTGACAACGAATTAGGAAACTTTTCTTTTATTTGCTTTGCACCCTCCACTTCAATTTCAAGTAATACAGTAAATCCCTCTTTGATTTTTCCATTTACAGAAGATAAAGGAGTTCCATAGTAATTTCCAGCAAATTGAGCCCATTCAAGAAAAAGATTTTGTTCAATCATTTCTTTAAACTTTTCTTGATTAAAAAAGTAATAATTTTCTCCCGCCTTCTCTCCCTCTCTAGGTTCTCTAGTAGTTGCAGATATAGAAAGCCAAATATTTTTATCTTTACCTAATATTTCTTTAACAACAGTACCTTTACCCACCCCACTGGGTCCAGTAAGAATAATGAGTTTTTTTTGATTTTTCATACTAAATTTTTTACAGTAGGATAAACATCTTGTGAACTAAAAATAATAATGCAAAAAGGTGTACCACAAGTAATGGATATTACATCGATTAGATCTGTATTGCATTATTTAACAAAAAATATTTTACCTACTAAGTTTGAAACTGCCCAACAACCCGAGCCTAATACAATTCAATTATGTTTCAGAGGAGTTGATTCTCAAACGTGGTTAGAAGTTTCATGGAATGGTGAATCTCCCAGAATACTAAAGATTAACAAGCCAGAAAAAATTGGGAGAGAAAGTACACTTTCTAAACAAATAAGATATGGATTAAGGTATATGGCTTTAATTTCAATTGATCAAGATAATTTTGAAAGAGTTATAAAATTTGGTTTTGCAAAAAAACCTGGAGATGAAATTAGTAAGTATTTAATTTTTGAGTTAATGGGAAAACATAGTAATATTTTTTATTTGGATAATAAACATAAAATTATCGCAGTTGGTAAACAAATTAAATCAAGTCAATCTAGTTTTAGAACAATTTTAACAGGGTCAATTTATTCTAACCCGCCAGTCAATTTCAAAAAACAACCTAAAGAAGATGAGACTTTTCAATCATGGAAAGAATCAATTTCAACAGTCCCTGAGTCTTTGAAATACTGTTTAATAAATACCTACCAAGGAGTAAGTCCTATTCTCACAAAACAATTAGAGGTGGTTAGTAATAATATCGACTCTGAAATAATGGAAAAAAATATTGAATTTATTAGCGATGCTAACTTAAAGGAGATATTTAAAAGTTGGAAGATATGGATAAATAGGTTTAATAACAATAACTTTAACTTTTCCATATTTAATAATTTTTTTTATTGCGTTTGGTTTTTTAATAAAGAAGTTAACTACGAAAAAGAAATTGATCTATGCACCGGCTTAGAAAATTATTATGATTATTATTTAAAACAAAAAAAATTTGAATTATTAGTAAAGAAAATTGAAGGGATAATTTTCAAACGAACAAATAATGAGAAAAAGAATTTAAACATGCAGTATGATCTTTTATCAAAGTCTGAAAACTACGAGGTATATAAAGAAAAAGCTGACAAGATCTTCTCAACAAATGAGATCAAAAAACAAGATATCATTAGAGGACAAAAACTATATAAAAAATCAAAAAAACTAAAAAGATCTAGAGAATTAATAAAAGAAAGACTAAATATTTACAAACATAATCTTGAAAGATTAGATGAATTTACTACACTTCTTGAAAATCTAAATTCTTTATATCAAGAAGAACTGTTTGCAAAAATTAAACTAGTAGAAGAAATTTTGGAAGAAATTTGTAACGAATTTAATATCAATCTAAAGAGGCAAAGAGAAGATAAGAAAAGCTCATCTGAGATTCAATCTTCACCAATTCAAGTTAATACTCCTGGAGGACTGAAGCTTCAGATAGGGCGAAATATGAGGCAAAATGATCTAATAAGTTTTAAATTTTCAAAAAAAGGTGATCTATGGTTTCATGCACAGGAATCACCAGGAAGCCATGTTGTTCTAAAGTCTTCATCTCAAGCAGCATCTGAACAAGATCTGCAAATAGCAGCAGATTTAGCTGCTTTATTTAGTAAGGCAAAAAGAAACATTAAAGTTCCAATTAATTTAGTAAAGGTTAAAGATTTGCAAAAAATAAAAAAAGGAGGACCAGGATGCGTTTCCTTTAAAAGTGTAGAAATTATTTGGGGAAATCCTACAAGAGGAGAAGATTACATTAAAAAACTTAAAACAGTAATTTAGTTTATAATAAAAAAAAATTTTTAAAATCTAAATGCTTGATTTTCTTTTGGGTACTCACGAATTTTTAGGGAATCATAGTTTTCCTGAATTTATTGTTGGATATCTATTTGGCGCTGCCTTAATAATTGGAGCTCCTACTGTTTTCTTATTACTTGCCTTTGTAAGCGCTTTAATGAAAACAAATGGGAAAATGGGTGGATACAGAGAATATGAAACTTATGGCGAATCATCTTTAAATGATGCCCCTCCTTTCCTATTACCAGATCCAACTAATCCTAAATTAAGCAAATAAATAAATTTTTAGAAAAATAAAATTGGACTTTGAAGAAACCAACTTTAAACCATTTTCTTACAAAATCTTTATCAAACAATAATGAAAGATACAGGTCAGAGTGAAAATAAATTATCAGACTCTATGACTTTTAGCGATCATTTAGAGGAGCTTCGTCAAAGGATACTAAACTCAATTTACTCAGTACTTATCTCAATATTCTTTAGTTTACTAGTTATAAAACCCTTAATATCTTTTTTAGAAATTCCAGCTGGTGATATTCATTTACTACAACTTGCTCCAGGAGAGTTTTTGTTTGTCGCTATTAAAGTTGCAGGTTACAGCGGATTAATAGTTTCTATACCGTTCATTTTTTATCAAATAATATTGTTTATTTCCCCTGGATTAACAAAACAAGAAAAAAGCCTTATCTTGCCCGCAGTTTTTGGTTCAGGCTTTTTATTTTTTTTGGGATTAATTTTTTCATGGTGGATATTAGTCCCTGCAGCCATAAATTTCTTTATTACTTTTGGTGCTGATATTGTTGAACCCTCATGGTCCATAGAGAGATATTTTGATTTTGTTCTTTTATTAATGTCTAGTACAGCAATAGCTTTTCAACTGCCAGTATTACAATTTATTCTTGGTTCTCTTGGAATAATCACAACAGAAAAAATGATTTCAAATTGGAAGATAGTTGTAATTTCCTCTGCAATATTATCTGCAGTGATTACCCCTTCAACTGACCCATTGACTATGTCATTGCTATCTATATCGATTGTATTATTATTTTTTGTGGGTACTGGATTAACTTACTTATCAGAAAATCTTAAGTCAAAAACTCTTTCATCTTCTCATTAAGATCTAATTGCAAGCTGACAGCTCTACCTAACCTTGGCTTGGCATTGACTTTCTTTAGCCATTCCCTTACTTCTTCTGAATATCCACATCTATTTAAAATCTCGATTTTATCAGCTATCGATTTTTTATATTCATCTTCACTTAAAGGGAATGATTCCTGTCCAAGAAATCCCCACATCATTTGGAAATAAACGAATTTTCCTCTTCTAAAGAGTCTAAAATCATATTTTTTCCCCCAGCGATGAATCAAATAATGTATAACTTCATCTACTAGCAATGGGTTCATTTAAATCAATTAATTAAGACTTCCTAAACTTTTACTTTAAATTATTAAAAGTCCTATCTATTTGCAACAGAAATTGAACAATTTGCTCCATAATAATTAATAAATAACAGAACCAAGTAGCGAATGACTCAATTAAGTTCCAATGATGTCCCTTCTATGGGTCGAAGGCAATTTATGAATCTTCTTACATTTGGGACTGCAACTGGTGTGGCTTTAGGAGCCCTTTACCCTGTAGCGAATTATTTCATGCCTCTAAGAGCAGGCGGTGGTGGAGGTGGAACTTCTGCTAAAGATGAATTAGGGAATCCAATAACTAAGACAGGTTGGTTAGCTACCCATCAAGCAGGCGACAGAAGCCTCGTTCAGGGTCTAAAGGGAGATCCAACTTATTTAATAGTTAATGATGGTGGGGGAATAGGAGAATTTGGTTTAAATGCAATTTGTACTCATTTAGGTTGTGTTGTCCCATGGGATAGTGGTGCTAATAAATTCATATGTCCTTGTCATGGCAGTCAGTACGATACTAACGGGAAGGTAGTAAGAGGGCCTGCGCCTTTATCTTTAGCTTTAGCTCATGTCGATATTGAAGACGATGCTGTACTAGTCAAACAATGGTCAGAAACTGACTTTAGAACTAATGAAAATCCATGGTGGGCATAAAAAGAATGAAAGGTCTTAAAAATCAAATCATGAAAAAAACAAGTTTATTTATCTGTACTCTGCTTTTCATTTCAAGCATTGTATTTTATCCAAAGATCAGTTTTGCTTATCCATTTTGGGCTCAGCAAAACTACGAATCCCCAAGAGAAGCCACAGGTAAGATAGTCTGTGCAAATTGTCATCTAGCTCAGATGCCTACAATTGCAGAGGTTCCACAATCTGTTGGAGCAGACAGTGTTTTCAAAGCTGTAGTCAAAATACCCTACAAAAATGATTTAAAAGAGATAGGAGCTGATGGTTCGGAAGTCCCATTACAAGTTGGTGCTGTTGTAATGCTGCCAGATGGCTTTAAACTTGCTCCACAAGAAAGATGGACCGAAGAAATAAAAGAGGAGACAGAAGGGGTTTATTTCACTAACTACAGTGAAGAGAAAGATAATATCATTATTGTCGGACCTTTACCTGGCGATACCAATAAAGAAATCGTTTTCCCTGTACTTTCCCCAGACCCATCTACTAATAAAGAATATCACTATGGGAAATACTCGTTACATATTGGAGGCAATAGAGGTAGAGGTCAGGTATATCCAACTGGAGACAAGAGCAATAATGTAGTATTCACTTCTTCCACCGCAGGAACTATAAATTCAATAGAAACAATTGAAGATGGTAGCTATCAAGTCAATATAGAAAACGATAATGGTGAAATAACTACTGAAGCAGTCCCTGTTGGGCCTCAACTTATCGTAAAAGCGCAGGACAAAATTAATGTAGGAGACCCTCTTACTAATGATCCCAACGTTGGTGGCTTTGGGCAATTAGATGCTGAGGTTGTACTTCAGAGCCCTTATAGAGTTATTGGATTGATTGCATTCTTCATTGGTGTAGGCTTAACACAAATACTTTTAGTATTAAAGAAAAAACAAGTAGAAAAAGTGCAAGCAGCAGAGGGTCTCTAACTTTCTCTAAATGCTTATACTTCAAGCTTTTATACAATCTCCAGGAGAAACTTTTTTAAATTTAGGATTTTTAACTATTAGATGGTACGGACTTCTTATTTCGGTTTCAGTTTTAATAGGCCTATTTATCTCTAAAAAATTAGCAAAGGCAAGAAATATTAACCCAGAGTACATTAGTGAAATACTTCCATCATTAATAATCTCTTCAATAATTGGAGCTAGAGCTTATTACGTAATTTTTGAGTGGAGGCAATATAGCGGAGAGAACTTTTTTACTTCTTTTGAACTATTCAATAACATCATTCAAATACCTTCTTTTCTTGCAGTTTGGGAAGGAGGCATAGCAATCCATGGAGGTCTAATTGGAGGATTAATATCTATTATCTATTTCTGTAAGTCGAAAAAAATTAATTTAAAAACTTTTATAGATATATTAATACCCTCGATTATTCTTGGACAATCAATAGGAAGGTGGGGAAATTTTTTCAATAATGAAGCTTTTGGAGTTCCTACAAATTTGCCTTGGAAATTATTTATACCTATCCAAAATAGGCCTTTAGAATTTATTAATTATGAATTTTTTCATCCTACATTTTTCTATGAGTCATTGTGGAATCTTTTAATTTTCATCGTCCTTATTATTACCTTTAATAAACAAAATAAAACAGATTTTTTCAGGCCTGGCTTTATTAGCTGTCTTTATTTAATAAGTTATAGCTTTGGAAGATTCTGGATTGAAGGTTTAAGAACTGACCCACTATGCATTGGTGGACTTCCCCCTTTCTGTGATGGCGGTATAAGAATGGCTCAATTTATAAGTATTTTTCTATTTTCTTCTGGATTAATTGGAATATTTTTTTTAAGATTAAGATCATATAGTGGGGAAAATAGAAAGAATGGATAACAAAATATCCTTTATTGGTGTTGGTCCAGGCGATCCAGAATTATTAACTTTAAAAGCATTTAAAAAGATAAAAATTGCAGATGTCATTATTTGGACTGATTCGCTAATTCCTGAAAAAATTTTAGATTCTGCTAAAGAAGGTTCTGAAAAAATAAAAACGAGTTCACTTAACTTAGAGCAAATCACCTCAATTATGATAGAAAAATTTCAGGCAGGGAAAACTGTTGTAAGGTTGCATGATGGAGACCCTTGCCTTTTTGGAGCAATTAGAGAGCAAATCGAAATTTTAAAAAACGAAAAAATTGAAATCGAAGTTGTTCCTGGAGTTAGTGCTTTTCAAGTCGCTGCAGCATATCATGAGGCCGAGCTGACTATACCTGATGTCACGCAAACAATAATTTTAACTAGAGCAGGAGGAAGAACAGGTATGCCCGAGAAAGAATC
>CACOFO010000028.1 GCA_902626435.1 uncultured Prochlorococcus sp. | reverse complement strand
TATTTTCAATATGATGAATTTCAGTTATATCGTTAAATTGTTGGGGTTTTATCGAAAGAAGTTTATATTGACAATCCCAAATTATTTTTGCCTCATCAGAACCTGATTTATAAACACTTATATTATATTTATAATTTTTTTTTATATTTTCTAGACTTTTTTCTGAATTTACTACACAAAAAACATTCTCTGGCGCAATTAATTTTTTATCTAATAAAGGAGAAATTATAGCATTTGCAATATTTCCAAAACCAATAATCGCGATTTTATCAGTCACAGATAAATCATGAATAAGCACTTAATTTAGATTTGCCCCATGCTGGTTCAGGAGCGGTGTTTTGGCCCAAATTATATTGTGGTGTATTTTCTGTAGGAACAGATGAAGGAGAAGCTTCTTCTGAGGAAGAACTAGTTACATTTACACAACTTGGAGCAAAAAGAAAAATACTTTCACCTACTCTTTCTTGATGCCCATCAATTGCATATGTGCCTCCAGCAATAAAATCAACCGCTCTTTGGGCTTGATCAGGATCCATCATAGTTAAATTAAGAATTACAGTTTTTCTCTCTCTGAGTGCTTGAATAGCTTGAGGCATCTCATCAAAACTTCTTGGTTCCATTAAGCTTACTTCTGAGGATGAATTCGATATTCCAGGCATTCCAACTACTTTTGATGATCTGTTGTTATTCATAAAATCGAATGGATTTGAATTTGCAAGGATATTTGAATTTCTTTGATTTTGTTTAAAATCATCAATATTATTTAATTCATCCTCTGATGCATAGTCCAAGTCATCAAAATCATCATCGAGATACTCATCCCCTGCAACAACTGCCTTTAATCTAGAAATAAGTGACACCTTTTAAATCCTCTTGAAATTGATTACTAAGGTTTAACAACCTTAAGTAATAGATTCATTATTTAAATGAATAAACTACCTATACTTAAATAACGTTAGTTTTACGTAACTGCAAGTTTATAAATAAGATTTTTATAAAAAAATAACTAATTAAGATCTACACCCAAAAATCAATGATCCTAATCTTAACCAAGTTGATCCGGCTTTAATAGCTTCCTCCCAATCCCCTGACATCCCCATGGAACAATCTGGTAATTGAAGTGAATTAGCGTGGGCGCGACATTTTTTAAACAATTCTAAATTTTTGTTAGAGCTAAGTCCTTTAGGATTGATAGTCATCAAACCGGTTAATGTGATATTTTTCAACTCTTTAATTTCTCTCCATTTCGACTTTAAAAATTCAGGATTAAAGCCTCCTTTATTAGGGTCATCACTCAACTTAACCTGCAACATTATAAATGGATTTTTCTTCTCTTCATATGAAATACTAGAAATCTTTTGCAACTTTTCAAAAGAATCTACTGAATGAATGTATTTAAAATTTTGTACTATTTTTCTTATTTTATTACTTTGTATTCTTCCAATAAAGTGCCAATTAATTTGTTTAAGATCTTTGAGGATTAATTGTTTTTCAAACGCCTCTTGAAACTTGCTCTCACCAAAATCATTCTGACCAAAATTTTGAATAATCTTGATTTCTTGACTTTTAAATCCTTTACTTACAGCAAGAATATTTACATTTGATGGTATTTTACTTTTTATTTTTAAATAATTTGCAGGATCCACCTTTTATAAGAAAGTTTGTGTAAATAAATTCTCCCATTTAGATAGTTCTTCAGATCCTGTTCTTCTAGCTTTCTGAAGGTTTAATTCGGCCTTATTTCGAGCATCTAAATAAGGTATAACTTCAAAAAAGACTTCTCTTTGTCTAACTTCCACCAAAAAAAACATTTTTTGAGCGTATAGAGTCGCATAAATATCTCTTCCATCATTTCCAGAAGAGACTTGGTACAACATACCAAATGTTGGATGGTTTAAATAACGCTCAGAACTCAAACTTTAATATTGTGTAATTTATAATGCACCATACAGTTTTCTAAGGCAAATTGCTATGCAAATAAAACAAATCGATAATGTATTAACAATTACATTGAGAGATTTTGAAGGATAAAGAGTTCTAAATCTATTAGTTTTCATAATAATTTTTTTCTTTGAAAGTAATGATTCTGCTCCTTGATCAATTCTTAGGAATATATTTTGAAATAACCTTTCCACTAAGGTTAAAAAGACATTAAAGGATTTCTTTAAACCTAATTTTCGAAAATTTATTGATCTTACTGATATTGATTTAATTATATTTTGAAATTCTTCCTGAACTAGAGGAATAAAACGTAATGCAATTAATAACTGAAAAAGCCACTTACTAATTGGTAATCCAATCTTTCTTAATGGATAAATAAACCAACTTAATCCCCATACAATATCTTCTTGCAATGTGGTCAAAAGCATCAAATTTACACTATGAATAATGGTAAATATCAAAGTAGAGGTTTTTATTCCTAGTTCAAAGGCTTTTCTTGATAAGTTAAAGGGACCAAAATTTATAAACCAAATCTTATGAGAAGGAATTTGCAAAATATTCCATTCCTTATAGCTTTCTAGCACTACTTGCAACTCACTGGGATTTCTTAAGTAGTCATCGATAGATTGAACATCAGAAGAAGCAAGTATTGATATACATCCAATTAATAGCGATAAACATGAGAGTAAAAATAATGATCGCCACCATACTCTAGATGGCAATAAACTCAAAAAAGTAATTAATAATAAAAAACCAACTAAACTCAATCTCCATATTGGACCAGCCCAAATTGGTGTGATTAAAAATATCATTACAATAATTATTTTTAATCTACTATCTATAATTCTTAACCAACTTCTATTGCCATAAACGTATTGTCCAACAGAAAATTTGGTTAGTAAATTCATTAATCTTTTTGAATTATCTCAATATTTTCCCTTTCGACTTCTTTATTTAATGCTCTTTGCTGTTTGCCTCTCCAAAGTAAAATGAGAGGTGTGCCTTCAAAGCCTAAATTTACCCTAATTTGTTTTTCAATATATCTTCTATAAGTTATTCCGAATAATTTAGGGTCATTTACAAAAAGTGTAAAAGTGGGAGGTTGATTCTTTACTTGAGTGCCATAATAAAGCCTACCTTGCTTGCCGCTTCTTTTCGTAGGAGGATTTTTCCAACTGATTGATTCTTTAAGCACTTCATTAACCACTGATGTTGTAACTCTTCTTCTATGTTGATTTACAGCATTAAGAGCATGCTCAAAAATATTATCAACTCTTTGTCCAGTTAGAGCCGATATAAAAATCATTTTTGACCAGTGTAAAAAATAAAGTTTAGATCTAAGTTCTTTTTCTACTTGATAAATTGTTGAACTATTTTTTTCTACAAGATCCCATTTATTAACAACGATTATACAAGCTCTGCCTTGTTCTTCTATTCGGCCTGCCAACTTCTGGTCTTGATCAGTTACTCCATCAATAGCATCTATAACTAAAACGCAAACATCACTTCTATCTATAGATTTAAAAGCCCTATTAATACCAAAAAATTCGGTACCGTATTTAACATTTTTCTTTCTTCTAATCCCTGCAGTATCAACAATTTTCCATTGATGATCACCTTTTTTTATGAGAGTATCTATTGAATCAGTTGTCGTTCCACTAATATCGCTAACTATTGCTCTTTTTTCTCCTGAGATTGAATTTAACAAACTAGATTTACCAACATTTGGCCTGCCAATAATCGACATCATTATCTTTTCTTCTTCATCCTGAATATTATTTTCAGGAAGTTCCCCAATAACGAGATCTAAAAGATCACCAGTACCCGTACCATGAATAGCCGAAACAGGGAGAGGTTCACCCAATCCTAATTTCCAGAACTCTGAAGCCAAAGAGATTCCAAGAGTAGTCGATTCGCATTTATTAACAGCAACAATTGTTTTACAGCTAGAGTTTCTTAACCATTTTGCAATTGACAAATCACCATCAGTAACTCCTTGATTCCCATCAACGACAAGTAAAGCGAGTGAAGCTTCTTCTAGAGCTAAGAAAACTTGTGTTCTTATCTCTGGGAGAAATTCACTATCATCTTCAAAAACTAAACCTCCAGTATCAACTATTTGAAATTCTTTACCTCCCCATGAAGCATTTTGATAAGTTCTATCTCTTGTAACACCGGGTTTATCAAATACTATTGCATCATTACTTTGGCAAAGACGATTAACTAAGGTAGATTTCCCAACGTTAGGTCTTCCAATGATTGCTATTGTAGGAAGAATCAATTCTTCTCTCCAAAGAAAGTAGTATCCATTACAACTATACCTTTAATAAAAACATTTACCTCATTGAAAAAAAAATTTATTTAATTTCTGGATCACCAAAATGTCCTTTAACTGGATTAACAGGTGGTGCACTAGGACTTGGGATTAATCGATTATTATTTGAAAAAAATTCATTTTCAATAGCCCAATAAATCAACCAATTTACTGCGGTCGCTCTCCTAGTTCTTCTTGGATAGAGTTCATTAATCTTATAGCCATTAAAATTTAGAAAATTTTTCAATCCCTGTTTATAGTCTTTTGGAATTGATCGAGTCAAATGTACTGAGGCTGGTCGCTCTGAAATGATTTGGGGAGCTTTTGTAAATTTTTCAGACCAATAAGAAGGAGTTAATGGGCTAGAAACCCAATAAGTTAAAGTTGTTTCTCTAGTATAAAAAAGTCTTTCCCAAACCAATTCACAAACAAAAACATCACTAACCTTATCTTCGAGAACAAGAAATAATAGATCCTTACATATGGGCCATGTAAATTGATTTTCAACTAATTTTTCTTTTTTACACATTAATCGAACCTTATCAAAATCAAAGAAAAATAAGGCATAAATTCCTTTTTATATTGTGATGCATATTGAATAATTTGATCAGGCATCCCAATACTTAAAGCTATTAATGTTGTATCGATGATATCCTCTTTTTTTAAAATTTCCCTGACTAAATTCCATCTTTTGCCAACTTTCATGATTGCCAATACTGTTTTATTTGCCTTACTTTCCCTAATTAAGTTTGTTAATTCAGATTCTGAAGAAGGGCATTCTTTAATGATCAATGTCTCGCCTTTTTTTACCAAATCAAAATCATTCAAAGCTGCTGCTGCTGAAATAGAGGAAATACCAGGTATTGTTTTAGTAATAATTTCAGCATGATTATTTTTTATTAACCTCAAAATATTAGAAGAACTTGCAAATAGTGATGTATCTCCAAGACAAAGTAAAACAACTGATTCGCCATTTTGTATAAATTTCACAATTTTTTCTACAGCATTAGACCATATTTCATCTGGATCAAAATCCTTCCTAGCCATTGGAAAGATGATAGGAATATTTTTTTTAAATTTGGTGTACTTCTTGACTATTTCCGCAGCGAAACTCTTTTTATTATCATCTGATATTGGGAAAAATATAACTTTCGCTTTTTTTATTGCATCCACAGCAGCAATTGTTAAAAGCGATGGATCTCCAGGGCCTACACCAACGACGGTGAATGTTGGCAAATCAGTTTTATATCGATTAAGTAAACTTAAGAACTTGTTTATTATCATTTTTATTTTATTAACTTTAGCTATGTACCCTTGGCAATAAAAAAGTTTTAGCTAGTATTGATGACTCAATTTCAGACAATTCCTCTAACCTTTTGAAAGTTTGATTTTTAGAGAATTTAGTTTGCGCTAGTTTCCAATAAACTCCAAAATGTCTTGCCTCACTCTCAAGCAGAGACTCATAAAGGGATTTAAACGATTTATCTTCAGAATTCAGCGCAAGCAAGCTTAATCTTTCATGACTTCTTGCTTCAATAAGTCCTGCTATTAAGAAACTATCAAGCATTCTATTGGGCTCTTCCTTTCTTATATTCTTGGACAATTCAGCACCATATGGAGGCGGTTTTAAGGATTCAAGAGAATGTCCAAGATCCTTTAAAAAATAAAGTATTTTTTCAAAATGCTCTAATTCCTCTCTCGCTATTGGACTTAGAACTTCTGCCAAATTGGGTTCTGATGGATATCTAAACATCAATTGAATAGCCACTCCTGCTGCTTTTCTTTCACAATGAGCATGGTCAATAAGAATATCTATTGGATTAGATAAAGCGAGTTTGATCCACTCATCTGATGTTAATGAGGATAAATATTTAATATGAGAAGAAGGCCTTTTAAAATCGACTAGCATTTAATCTTTAGTACTTAAATATCCAATAATTCCTTCAAGAGCTAAGGAATAACTTGATATTCCAAATCCACTAATAATTCCTATAGCTTTATCTGTAAGAAAAGATTCTTTACGAAAATCTTCTCTACTGAAAATATTTGAAATATGTAACTCTACAAAGGGAATTTTTGATCCAATTAAAGCATCACGAATAGAAATCGAGGTATGTGTAAAAGCGCCAGCATTTATAAGAATACCTTGGATACTTTTTACAGAATCCTGAATTTTATCTACTATTTCTCCTTCGTGATTACTTTGAAAACATTCAAGATTAATACTTTTTTCTTTAGCAACTTTAGTTAAATCTTTTTCTATATCACTCAATGTTTTATTACCATATATTTCAGGTTCTCTAGTGCCCAAAAGATTTAGATTTGGTCCATTTATCAATAAGATATTCATCATCAATAAAGTCTTTTCTTTACAAATGCTATCTAGAAAGAAACAAAAAAACCAAAACATTTTCACACAAAGTGACCATTAACTGATAAGTTCAAATAGTGGGGGTCGGTGCCCGAGTGGTTAAAGGGGGCGGACTGTAAATCCGCTGGCTCTGCCTACGTTGGTTCAAATCCAACCCGGCCCACTTTAAAATTGCCCTTGTAGCTCAGCGGTAGAGCACTCCCTTGGTAAGGGAGAGGTCTCGGGTTCAAGTCCCGACGAGGGCATGGCCAAAAGCATTGCTACAAAAGAAGTTATAAGAAACAAGGTAAGATTGACCTACAGCCAGATATATCTAGATATGTCGACAATATAGCAATTCTGCACTAATATTTGCACTAATTACACTTTGAAAATGACTAGTGCTAACAGCACTTCTTGGGAAAAAGAATTAAGAAAAAATATCTGCACTAATTTTGGTCGTGGGATTAGGGTAAATGGCGAAAATAGCGGTAGGACCAAACTTTTATATGTTTATAACGAAGGGCTAGGTTCTGCCAACAAAAGAACCTCTCAAACCTTACCTATCGAATGGAAGAAAACCTCAGGTATAGAGATCCTAAAAGCTATCGAATTTATAAAACCATTAGTAGTTGAAAAAAATCTAACTCTCAAAGAAGCCACAAGAAGATGGAAAGCTCAATTCATTGGAGAAGCAACGAAACAACCTAATAAAAGTTGGAATGATTTCTTATTAATAAGGCCTCTAAATAAAAATGATGCCAACTATGAAAAGGATTTAAAAGCATATTTAAATGCTTCATCAAAGGTTGATCAGTTCATGCAAACCAAACAAGGTTTAACAAGTAAAACCGAAAAAGATTGGGCTAGGAGAATTAGTAGATTCTTAGAAGAAATGAATAATAATCCTTCTCCAAATACAGGAGTTGAGCTTATAAAGAAATTATCGGATAAATACCTTATTGATATAGAACCTGATGAGAGAAAAAGATATATCAATGCTTGGTGTGAGATTTTAAAATATGGAATCGAAAGACATTCACAAAATGAAAAAAGATGGCAACCGCCAAGCGAAGAGTATAGAAAAGAACTAATTGGAAAATCTAATAGAACTAAGCAAGATAAATTAACTCCATATATCGAGGAACATGATTTAAAAAGATTATTAGATGATCTTGAATCAAGAGATTCTTCATTATTTCTAGCAGTTGGTTTGATTTCTATTTTTGGCTTAAGGCTTTCTGAACTTGCAGTTCTTAGAGCTTTAGATGGCAAACTGTATGTTGGTAATATAAAAAATAATATAAATACAAAAGCAAAAAAGGAAGATAGAAGAGTTTTTCCTATGGACCTTTTGGCAAGGAAGAACCTTGGCAAAAAGCTTATAGAACTTTTCGAATCAAAAAAGATTACATTACCTATGCCAGTCTTAAATCAGATAGAAATGGTAAAAGATAAAAATAAATATGGTGATGTTGGTCAAGCACTAAGGCAATTAATAGAAAGGAATAAGGTTTGGAAAGAAATAATTAAAACTAACCCTGAAATAACTCCTTATAGCTTGAGACATAGGTATGCACATCAATGTCATAAAGGCTCCACTATCCCAATATCAGTAAAAGATGCGGCAGCGGCAATGGGTCATTCTGTAGAAACTCATAATTCATTTTATGGTTCTTATACAACAGAACTTAGTTTAGAAAAAGCATTTGAAAGACATTTAAAAAACAGGATTGAGGTTTAGTCATGGCATACGCAAAACAGATTTATAATTATGGGGATACAAATTGGTATCTGGTAGACAGAAAGCCTTATCGTTGTCCCTCTTGTAATTCAAGAAAAATTGGTAAAGCTATTCTGGGATATCCAACCGAAGAAGATTTTTACGATGAATCACTATTCATAATTGGTTGCATACCAGACCCAACTCCTGTTCAATGCAAGTTTGGTTGTAGAGAGTGCGATAGTAAGTTTTGGAAAGATACTCCAGAAATGAGAGATCATGTAAAACAAATGGAAGAATGGAGAAAAGAAAACGACTAAAATTTCAAATATATATAGACATATCTGCCAGTCTTATTAATATATAAATAACAACGCTAAGGCACGTCCCTGTCCATTGGGTTCAGGCTCACCTGAATGTAAGTTTTAAGGATTTACAAGTCTCATTTTCTTACTCGAGGCAGGTGTTTGAATGGCTATCAAAATTAATAATCGAAGGTTTAGAAGCCCAAAAGGCAAAAAGGAATCCAATTTAATACCTACTTCAAAATGGGTAATAAATTGTCGTGCTGATGGAACTGCACCAAAAGCATGGGATAAACGTTTACCTTCAAGTGTAAAGGCAGCCATTCGTGAGCTTGAAATAGAGAAAGAAAAGAAAGCTAAGAAATAAAAACTAAAAACTAGGAAAAGTTTTCAAATGGAACATTATTCACGTTGGTTACCAACGAGAGAGGCTACTGCTTATTTAGGAGTTAGTTCTCAATTCTTAAAGAAAAATCGTGATATAAAAAATGGTTTTTTAATCGAAGAAAAACACTATATCTTTGGCGCTAATATCAATTCAAGCATCCTATGGAATGTTTCTGAAATCCTTAAAGAATTCCATTATAGAGGACGTCTTATTAGAGAAAGTCAGAAAATAATTAATGACTTAAAAGCGGAGGAAAGAAAATGAAATACGAAGAATATGGTTGCATTGATATTGACGAACTCCAAAAAATAGAGAATCAAAATATTGAGGAAAGGATTCAGAAGAATTTCAAGAAAGGATTAACACTACCCCAAAATGTACAAAAACCTATCTCCGCAAAAGATTTAAAAATTACTTCCAGAAAAGTAGATTGGACTATTGAAAAAATTGCTGCTAAAGGAAATTTAATTTTATTAGCAGGAGAATCTTCTAGTGGTAAAACTTCATTAATGTATTCAATGGCTACTGCGATTGCAGAAGGTAGTAAATTTCTAGATACTTTTTTTACAAAAAAAGAAAAAGTACTATTTATTCAAGCTGATGAGTCAAGAAATAATTGTTCTAACAAAATAAAAACAATTGGAGTTGCTGACGATATTGATTTTTTATTTAAAGGGAATGGATATGACAAATTGAGTCTTCAAGATGTTAAAAGATTGGATGATTTAATAGGAACAAAGTACGGCGCAGTTTTTTTAGATTCAATAACAACAATGCTTACAGGTGGTAAATATTCTTATAAAGATGCAGAATTTGCTTTACCTCTTTATGAATTAAATAATTTAGCTTGCAAAAAAAATATCCCAATTATCTTTTCTTCGCATCTAAAGAAACCAGAACATAACGAAAGAATAAAGGTTAATAAAAATGATGTAATAGGTAATCAGTCAATATATGCTTCTGCAAGTGATGTATGGAGCATTCATAAATCTATTAAACCTGAATTTGAAGATCATTTTTTATTTACTTGTATAAAAGGAAGAAATTGTGATGAAGATTCTTTGTTTAATCTCCAAGGTGATCAGGAAACTTATAGATGGTATCTCTACTCCACTGGTAAAAATCAGTTATCACCAAAAGAAGAAAATTTATGTCGTGCCAAAATTTTAGAATTATTAA
>CACOFO010000027.1 GCA_902626435.1 uncultured Prochlorococcus sp. | reverse complement strand
GCTTATAGAGGCACTCAAGGAGATTTCCATACTCACTCTCATGATTTACCCCCACAAATGGGTGGATGTTATATGGAGATCAATGAACAACAGATTACTTTCTCTGAACTAATTGATACTGGTAAGGGTCTAGGTAATTATGAATTAAATAAAAATTATGATTCAAAATATTTCGCTAAAATCGCTCTTAAAAGGGTAATAAAGCATAAAGACAATTTACTAAAAGCAAACCCACACAATAAAGAATCCTTTGAGGAATCATTAAGATCAGCGTTGACCCATATGATCATAGGTGAAGTACACATCCCTAAAAAACTTTCAGGAATCTCTTTAAGATACTTAAAAAATAGAATCTCAGTTCCAAGAGATATGCCGCTAATTTCAGCAAGGTTATTAAGACAATCATTAAACAAAATTGAATCACTCAGTGATATTAACGAAATAGATAAGTTACCTTTCAGGCATAGATATGACCAAGACCCTAGAAATTTTATTTCTAGTTAACGGTAAAACTATAAATTTTTTCTTGAATCTATTTGAAGTAAATCCCTTATTTTTTGAACTTGACTTGCAATATTAGGATCAATAGACAATTTTTTTTCAACTTGTTCAATAGCATACATAACTGTTGTATGGTCTTTACCCCCAAACTCATCCCCAATTCTTGGCAAGCTTAGATCCGTTCCATGTCGCATAAGATACATGCCTATTTGCCTAGCTTGACTTACTGGTTTTCTCCTACTTGAACTAATTAACTCATCAGTAGAAACTTTAAAGAAATCTGAAACTTTATTAATAACTTGTTTTGGAGTAACAACCACTCCAACACTATTCGGGTCAAGCATTGGAGCAATTGATTGAACTGTCATTGGCAACCCTGTTATTGATGCGTATGCAACAGCTCTAGTAAATGCTCCTTCCAATTCTCGAATATTCGAAGTAAATCTTCCTGCTATAAATTGGATTAAATCTCTTGGAAGACTCATGCTCTCTTGTTCGGCCTTTTTCTGAAGAATAGCAGTCCTAGTTTCCAGATCAGGTGTTTGAATATCTGCTGTCATACCCATTGAGAAACGAGAGATTAATCTCTCTTGGATTCCCGACAATTGACTTGGAGGTCTATCACTTGCAATAACTATTTGACTTCCTGATTCGTGAAGAGCATTAAAAGTATGAAAGAATTCTTCTTGTGTATACTCTTTGCCTTCTAAAAACTGTATATCGTCTATTAAAATCAAATCTACATTTCTATATTTATCTCGAATAGCTGTCATTCCATCTCTCCTTATACCACTAATAACATCGTTAGTAAAAGTCTCTGTGGATACATATTTAACTTTCGCATCAGGATCTATTTCTACTCGATAATGACCTATTGCTTGCATTAAATGAGTTTTACCAAGACCTACTCCACCACAAATAAATAATGGATTGAATTCTCTCCCGGGAGATTCGGCAACTGCCAAAGCTGCGGCATGAGCCAACCTACTGTTTGGACCTACAACAAATCTTTTAAAGACGTAACGCAAATTTAAACCGTTAGGATTTTTGAATTGATTTTTTGAAGAATTATTTTGGGCATTATTAAAAAAAGATTTTTTTTTATAATTAACGTTTTCTTCATTTAGTTTCTTATCATTTGTTAAATTATTATTGGCATTTGTTTCAGATTTAAAAACAACTTTTACATCATGACCACAAATTTCTTTTGCAGCTTTTTCGATAGTTTCACAATAATTCTTTCTCAACCAATCACTTGCGAATGTATTTGGACAGGTTAAGGTCAACAAGCCATTATCAAAGCAATTAAATTTAGCAGGCCTTATCCATGTCTCAAATGAGGGCTTACTTAAAGTTTTCTGGAGTGATTGTTGAACTTCCGCCCAAATAGAATTAGTTGCTTGCAAAATTTTATTATCTAGATTATTAATCTAATTGGAATTTAATAATTGGCCATTATCAAATCACAAGATCACGATAAATTTAAAATTTTTTAACAATGCATGATTTAAATTAATAAAAAAAATTTTTATTTTTTGATTCTTTTATGAATATAATTATTTTATAGTTCTATAAAGTATTGGATAAAGCATTACTTATTATCATGGCAAAATGGCATGGTTTTGGTAGATGCAAAGCAAGATTATCAAAAGATATAGGTAAAAGTAATTCTGCAAAAGTACAAAGTGTGATGACCAAACACACTATTTCAGTAGCTAAATTTCTCCAAGAAACCAAGCTAATTGATATTTCTATTGCTATATCTGGTTTAGGGAAAAAAAATTGTAGAAGATGGTCTAAAGAATTAGGCATCAAAAAATTTAATTTACAGGGAAAAGGTTGCTTGGGAGAAAAAATGAAAAGGCAAATAATCATTAACAAAAAATTTTGTACTCACCATAAGATCAAAAATATTATTTTTATTGGTACTGATCTTCCAGATTTATGCCATCAAGATTTATTGAATACTCTAAGAGAGCTACAACAAAATGATCTTATTTTGGGCCCATCTAATGATGGTGGATATTGGCTTATTGGTTTATCAGAAAAAATAATCTCAACGCATCTATATTTACCTTTTATCAATATTATGTGGGGGACGGAAAACGTACTTCAAAATACAATTGATAATTTTGCTTCTTTAAAATTGAAATATAAATTTTTAGATAAAAAAATAGATATAGATACAATAATTGATATTCAAAATAGAAAGTAATCAACTTGTCTAAGATCTCAATTATTATCCCAACTATTAATGAAGCCAATAATTTACCATTGTTGCTTTCAGACTTGTCAATTATTCAGAAAGAGGGAGAAATTATTATTGTTGACTGCGGTAGTGAAGATAAAACAATTGATGTAGCGAATATTTATGGAGCGAAAGTATTTAAATTAAAAGAAAAGAATCGAGGTTTACAATTAACTATTGGTGCTAAGAATTCAAAAGGAGAATGGCTCATGTTTTTACATGCTGACACAAGATTAAATTATGAATGGTTTAGAAAAGTAAATTCAGTTTTAGAAGGAGACAAGAATTATATTTACTATTTTAAATTTAAAATTAATAACAAAAAAATAATTTATAGAGTTCTCGAGATTTTTGTAAATTTTAGAAGTAAATTTTTTAAACAACCTTATGGTGATCAAGGTTTAATAATTCATAAAACTACTTATTTAAAGAATAATGGTTTTAGAAAGATACCTTTGATGGAAGATGTAGATTTTTTTAGAAGATTAAACAATAAAAAAGATTTAAAACAATTAAATTCACCTATTTTTATAAGTTCAAGGAAATGGGAAAGGACTAATATTTTTCTTCAAGCAATTAGGAACTGGCACTTTAGAAGAAGATGGTTAAAAGGCGAATCGTTAAAATCTATATATTCCGACTACTATAAAAATGATTAGTTTGCATACCAAAAAGCACATTTAGAGCCTCTTGGTTCTAAGACCCAACCTTGTCTTTTGTAAAATGAAACCACTTCAGCATCAGCAAAAAGGGTTACCTTAGAAATTCCAATATTTTTTAATTCTTTTAGGGTATATTTCATTAACTCTTTCCCCAATCCAAGTCCTTGATAGACAGGGTTAATAGCTACATCCCAAACTGTTGCCTCCAGAATTCCATCGCCAGTACATCTTGCAAATCCTACTAGTCTGGGGAATTTATCATCATGACGCCATACCCCAACCACCAAAATACTGAAATCCAAAGCTCTTTTCACTCTCCTTATAGGTCTTCTGCTCCAACCGACAGTTTGCAAAAGTTGATCTAGTTCTATTAGATCTAAATCCTTATTTTTACTACATACAAATATTTCCTTTTTATTTATTTGAGTGAACTCATAAGAATTTAAACCATAGAGATCTCTCAACTCATCCCTCGGTAGAATATTTGACTTTTTTATTAACGATCCTTGGTTTCTGAAAATCATTAAAAATTCGCGAATCCTTTTTGTTGAAGCTCAGAGAGCTGAAAATATAAACCCTTTTTCAGTCTCAATTCACTATGTGAGCCCTCTTCAACTAATGATCCCCCTTTTAAGACTAAAATCTTATCAGAACTTTCAATAGTTGCTAACCTGTGGGCTATTACTAATGCTGTTCTTCTTGACAGAATTCTCTCAAGATCTTTCTGCAAAGTAGCCTCTGTAGAGGGATCCATAAAAGCTGTTGCTTCGTCCATTATTAAAACAACGGGATTTCTAATCGCTACTCTAGCTACTGAAAGAAGTTGTCTCTCACCAGAAGAAAGATTTCCCCCTCTTTCTCTTAATAAGGTGTTCAAACCTTCTGGTAATTTTTTCAACAAATTATCTAAACCTAATTCGTTACAAACATTTTCCAGTTCAAGATTGTTTATATTTGAATTTAGTTTCAAATTATCTGCGACATTTCCACTAAAAATAAAGGTATCTTGCAAAACTACTCCCAACATATTTCTAAGAGTTGCGATAGGAATATCTTTTATATCTATATCATCGATTAAAATTTGGCCTGATTGAGGTTCATACAATCTACATAAAAGTCTTATTATGGTAGTTTTACCCGAACCAGTTGGCCCTACAAAAGCCACATGCTCTCCAGGCTTAATCATGAAAGATAAATTCTTTATAATATGTTCTCCTTCGTTATAGAAAAAATTAACATTCTTGAACTCAATTTTACCCTTAAATTTCTTATTTACATTTTTAGCATTTTCTAAAAAATGTTTTGCAGAAATAGAGTCCTTAATCTGTATTTCTTCATCCAATAATTCATTTATTCTTTCTACAGCTGTTAAACCTCCTTGTATCTGAGTAAATCTTTCTGCAAGCTGTCTTAAAGGTTCAAAAAGTCTTTGGGAATATAAAATAAAAGTTGTTAATGTTCCTAAACCAATATTTCCAGAAGTAACAAGATATCCTCCAACTGCCAAAACCAAGGAAACTGCGGCAAGAGAAATCCATTCTATAAATGCCGAAATACTACTGTCATAGAATATTGTTCCATTTACTGCTTTCTTATAGGCAAATCCAGTGTTGGAAAATTTCTTACTATTGAAAGCCTCTCTTCTAAACATCTGAACCACTTCTAAACCTTGAAGATTCTCCTGAAAATCAGAGTTAAGTTGAGACAATTCTTCCCTTACTTGATAATTGGCTCTTCTATAACGTTTTTGAAGCCAAATAATTAAATATGAAACTGGGATTTGAGTCAAAAGTAATAAAATGGCAAGTCCTTGATCAATTGACAGCATTGTCAAAGAAATTACTATCAGACTTACGAAGTCAGCAATGACTCCAACTGCCCCACTCCCAAAAACCTCAGCTAAAGCATCAACATCATTTGTTAATCGCGTTAATAATTTCCCTACAGGCATTTTATCGTGATACTTAAGAGATAAGGATATTGAATGATCAAAAAGTTCTCTTCTTATTCTTGCTGTCAAACGCTGTCCCACTGCTTGGATATTATAAGTTTGATATCCCTGCAGAATTAATCTAAAAATAACAGTTATAAATAAAGTTAGGATTATGGCATTTATTGACTGCCCAAAAAAAGTTTTACTTAGCCAGACATCTGTGTTTTCGTTCTTGAGAATGGTAATTGCTTGACCAACTAATAATGGTTGAATAGCTCCAGAGAAAGAAACAGGTAACAAAACTATCAAGATTAGATAGATCGTTTTTTTATCTTTGGTTAAATATTTACCTAACTTTTTAATCCTTCTAAAATCTTTAAAAAACATTTAGCTAATCTTCTATAAAGCATTATTTGATTCTATTGATAAAATAGTATCTCTGAGATGATTATCATCTAACCTCATAGATAAAGGATTGCCAATTAGTCTTGCAGTCGAGTAGAAAATATCATCTATTTTAATTAGACCATTCTCTTTAAGAGTTTTTCCAGTTGCCACCAAATCAACTATTGCTTCTGCCATACCTGTAATAGGACCAAGCTCGACTGATCCTGTTAAATGAACTATTTCTACAGGAATATTTAATTTATCAAAATAAGATCTTGCTGTTTTTATAAATTTACTTGCAACTTTACAATTCGCTGGTAGATCAGTTGGTTTTGAATAATTGCTATTTTTCTTAACCGCCAACGACATATAACAACCCCCAAATCCTAAATCGAGTAATCTTGCGACTGTTAATTCAGATTCTCGTAAAACGTCATACCCAACAATACCCAAATCAGCCTGACCATAACTTACATAAACAGGAACATCTCCATTTCTTACTAATAAAGCTTTAGCCCGTTTGCAATTTGATTCAAAGGTTAATGATCTATTATTTTTCTCCAACGCGTCAGAGAAATCTAACCCAGCTCTTTTAAAAGTAGAAATCGAATCTTTTAACAGAGCTCCTTTTGGTAAAGCTATAGTAAACATAGATCAATTTCTTCCAAGGATTCTTCATTCTAAGTTAATAATGGAATTTAATAAAGCTCGAAACATAATAGGACTCAGAGTTTTAAGTGATAACGTCATTTGGTTGTGGATAAAAGATAAATCCGTTGTGGTTGTGGATCCATCTGTTCACGAACCAGTAATTAGATATATAGATGAAAACAATTTTCACTTAAAAGCTATTTTGCAAACTCATCATCATTCAGACCATATTGGAGGGACGAGGTCTCTTATTGAAAGATGGCCAAATGTAAAGGTGATTGCCTCCTCCAAAGAAAAAAAGCGAATACCTTTTCAAAATGTATCTGTAGAGGATGGAGAAACTTTGAATATTTTAGAGGAAGAAGTAAAAATAATTGAAGTATTAGGGCATACAAGCTCACATATTGCCTTCTTTTTGAAAAGTAAAAATCCTGTTCTTTTTATTGGTGATACATTATTTTCTGGCGGCTGTGGAAGAATTTTTGAAGGAACTTATCAACAAATGTATACTTCACTAGAAAGAATCAAATCTTTACCAAAAAATACTCTTGTATATTGTGCACATGAATATACTAAGTCAAATATATTGTGGGCATTGAATCTCAAGCCTAAAGATCAAGATATAAAAAATAAACTTTCCGAAGTTGAAGAAAAACTTTCTCTTAATGAATTGACAATCCCATTTTTACTTGCTGAAGAGATAAAAATAAACCTTTTCTTAAGAGCAAAAAATTTAGAAGAATTTACTTTTTTAAGAGCAAATAAAGATTTATGGGTTTAAATATATAAGTATCTTCTTAAATAAATGTCTTCCAAACAAGTAATCAAAACATCAAATGCTCCAGATCCAGTCGGACCTTATAATCAAGCAATAAAAGCTGGGGATTTTATCTATTGTTCTGGTCAAATTGCTATAGACCCAGTTTTAAATGAAATAATATGTTTAGGTGATATAGAGAAGGAAACTATTCAAGTTTTAAAAAATCTTGAATCAGTTCTTGAAGCTGGTGGAGCAAGAATAGAGGATGTAATTAAAACAACTATTTACTTAACCGACTTAAGTAATTTTCAAATTGTCAATAAAATATACAGTGATTTTTTTAATATAGAGAATCCTCCAGCAAGGGCCTGCGTGGAAGTTTCATCTCTACCAAAAGGAGTTTTAGTTGAGATAGATTGCGTCGCATTTCTAGATTAGTTTCTAATTATTGAGAAATTTGAAATATGAACCAATTATGCACCTTAGTTGTATAGATTATTAATTGATAATTAATCTTTGATCTATGTCAGCAGCAAAGCTTAATATAGACGAACTAGAAGCAGGTTATCCTTTATTTTGCAAAGCTCTTAGACTACTAATTTTAAAAGGTAACTCAGTTAAAGATATTGAAAAGACAGTTTGTTGGGGGCATCTTGAAACTTTAAATAGATGTCTACCTGGTAGATATAAAGCTCCAACATATTTAATGGCTTTAATCAAAAGAGATATTGCGAAGCCAACTAATTATTAAAAAGGTCTAATCTTCTAAATAAAATTTATCAATCTCCTTTGAAAAGTCTTTTTCCGTATCTGATATTTCTTTATCATCTAAAAATATTGAGAGACTTACAAAATTCTTACCGAAGCTGATATTTGGATAAATATTCCTTTCTTTACATAATTTCTCAATTTTACCCATAAATTTACTAATTCTTGAGTATTGTTCAAATTCAAATCTTTTTTCAATCCTCAAAGGTGATTCTCTTTCATTCCACATTAAATTCTATATTCAAGACTAATCACAATATACCTTCAACAAAGTTTCTAAATAAATTTTTGAAGTTAAAATTTTTATTCACTCTCCCAATAATCAATAATACCGCCAATTGTTAAATCGGTTTGAACTTCTTGATTAGGGCATGCAAACCTAGCGGCAGAGCCACTAGAAGTAAAAACCCAGTTACCTTCTCTAGCGCCAACAGGATCAACAGCAACTAATTTCTTTCCTTTATTATTTTCCAAAATTCGTAAATTCATATGATCCAAGCCAGCGACTCTTTGAGTACATACCATCCTTCCTAATACCTTCATGATTTCCACAATTTCTATCCTCCTTTTTTATGACTTGTCAGGATCCCAATGATCAATTATTCCAACAATCGTTAAATCGCTTGGATAAGACTTGCTTCCCGCGGCTTCTCTAGCAGCAGAACTTCCAACACAAATAACCCAATCTCCTGGCTTGCAGCCAACAGCATCAACTGCAACTTTATTAGAGGAACCATCCAATACAACTTGCAGATGTTTATGTTCAAAACCAGGAATCCTATTGGTAGAAACTAGTGGTTTTACAACCTTGCAAATTAACATAACTAATGAGCCTCCTCTGTTTTTTTATCTAAAGACATTCCAATAATTTGGGCGGAATGAATGTTGTCCCTATCTCTAATAGTAGAGCAAGTATGTAACAAACCCTGATCAACTAAATTTTTATACCTAATTGATATCGCATTATTAACTCTTTCACAATCTTTTATTGCTCTCTCTTTTGCGCCAGGTACTTTACCAGAGTAATCAAATCTAATAACTACTGGAATTGGTAGATCTAGAGAAACATTTAATCCAGTAAAAATCTTCACTCCTACATCTAAATCTGGAGCTCCTTCTTCGACTGTATCTAAATGTGCAAAATAAGTTAAATTTCTTAGATGTACTTCTTTAAAACCTATACCAACTCCAATAAACCTTTCTGCATGTCCAATATCTTCATAAGAACCATTATGAAAACTTTTAACATAATCAATTTGGGAAATATTATTGACAATTAATTTATACATAAATCTTTCCAGTCCATGGAGTTTATCTTTTGAAGATTGTTTAGAAATTGTCTGGCAAATTTCTCTTTCCGCATCCTCTTTTGAAAAATTTATTGTTGAATTATAAATTTCTAATGTAGAAATAGTTTTTTCTAAATCTATATTGCCATCACTAGTTGATAAATGTATTTTTAATGAATCCGTATCTGTATCAAGCCCAATTAACATTAAATCCACGGAGGCGCCACAGCAAAAACTATTCTCTACAGCTTCTTTGAAAGCATATAATTTATTTCTACCTTCAGCTGCAGCTAACTCATCATTACTCCCATGAGCTGCGCATCCCTGATGCAAAGGATCTACTGAACTAAAATGATAAGTTACAACTTTTAAATACCTGGTATCTTTATGAGCTTCATTAGGAACATTCTCTCTATATCTTTTATGTTCAGTTTTTACCCATCGATTAACGGTATTTTCAATATCAAAAAGTGCTCCGGCGTGGGATCTTCTTCTTACTGCACTAAAAGGTATTCTCATTACATAAGCAACTGAATGAGCTAATCTTCCATCTGAACAAGGAGTTATATCAAGTAAATGTATTCCACAATCTAGAAGAAATTTTTCAAAGTCTTTCGCATCTCTACTTCCAGCAGCACCTCCAAGGGGATCATTATTAAAAAAATTATCACTAAGTTTCTCATGTTGTTTGAAAGCACACCATGCATATAAAGCTCTCATATCAAGAGGTTTTACCCAAGACTTATCTAATACATGAAGGGGTAAATCTATTCCTAAATTTTTTCTTGATATTTTCTGAGCCTTATTTACAAAATCTTCTTGATGTTGCATTCGAGCAATTTCCTTGAGAGTTGGAACAATTTCATCAAAATCACTTTTTATTTTACTTTCATACCTAAATAGAATTTCATTTTGAATATTATTAGTTAATTTGTGAGACTTTCCAGAATTTCGAACATTATCTGATTCTTTGGTTTGTATATGGATATTTTCAGTAAAAGTTTTCATTGGAGCTGTTGGTCCCAATGTGAAGTTCTTGGCTTTAGCCAGTCCTCTTAAAGGCATTATTTAGTTAACCTCTTGCACCACCTGAGAAGGTAACTAGTTGTCCTTCACGAGTATTACCACTAGATCCAGTTATTAAGAAATCTGGTTTTTCTATTTCCTCATTTCTTTTAACTTCCATAGGGGGCATTGCGCTCATGAATCCTGCTCTTGATGGATTTCTCTTCCTTGAAGAAGCTCCCTCTGTACCTGTCACCTTATCACCTCGATCCCAATCATCACCAGTTACGTTTCCCACTGATTGTCCTTCACCAGTAATCCTAGATGCGACTCTTTTTTCTGGTGTCTTTGCAGCACGTTCTGCCTCTGCAATTTGCATTTTTTGCTTATAAGTAATATTTTTATTCGGTTCGAATCTAAATTTTTCAGTTCCAGTAACTTTATCTACAGCCATATCAAAGGGTCCAGTTATCTTTGAACCATTTTCATATTCATTACCAGTAACACCTTGAGTATTGGAGATTATTTTTATATCAGAAAACGTAGGTGATTCCTCTAAGCAGAAAGAAAGATCTTCATCAAAACCA
>CACOFO010000026.1 GCA_902626435.1 uncultured Prochlorococcus sp. | reverse complement strand
AGCTCTTTGTTCTAATGAAATACCAGAGAATATTGACTTTGTATTAGTTGGTTCAAAAAAAAATCTACAAAATACATATAGACACCTTAAGTCTTTAGGAATAGAAAACCTAGTAAATCCTAATTTTTTAAAAATTCATGATCTCGAAATCTCATCATCTGGGGATAACTCTAAATCAGGCCACGGTAATGCAAGTTTCTTTTACTTGAAAAAAGCAATTGAAATAGTAAAACAATATCCTAATTCAGCACTTGTGACTGGACCAATTTGCAAAAAATCATGGTCATTAGCGGGTCATTTCTTCTCTGGTCAAACTGAAGTATTAGCAAAATCATGTGGAGTAAAAAATGTTGGAATGTTATTCACAGCAAAATCACCAATTACAGGCTGGAGATTCAATACTTTACTAGCTACAACCCACATAGCTCTTTGTGAGGTTCCCAAAAAATTAACTGCAAAACTAATCCATTCCAAATTAGATCTTTTCAGAGATTTTTGTAGCACCTATACTGATAAACCTACTTTAAAAGTTGCCGGATTAAACCCTCATGCAGGCGAAGAAGGGATTTTGGGTAGTGAAGAAAAAGATTGGCTTAATGAAGCATTGCTTGATTGGAATAAGAAGAATAGAGATATTAAATTATTAGGCCCTTTATCACCAGATAGTTGCTGGAATTCTTCAGCAAAAGCATGGAGAGACAAAAATGCTGAAAATCATGATGGAATTCTTGCTATGTATCATGATCAAGGTTTAATACCAATGAAAGTTATAGCTCTCAATTACTCAGTAAATACCACTATAGGTTTGCCTTTTATTAGAACATCTCCAGATCATGGGACAGGATTTGATATTGCTGGCAAAGGTATAGCTCAATGTCAAAGCATGATTGAGGCTATAAAGGCTGCAATTGAAATTACTAAAAATTCAAGACTGCTTAACTCGCATTAAAACTTGACCAAATTCAACTGGTGTTCCATTCTCCACTAAAATCTCTACTATTTCCGCATTAAATTCAGATTCAATTTCATTCATTAACTTCATAGCTTCCAAAATACAAATCGTCTGGCCGACTTTAATAGTATTTCCTACTTCGACAAAGGGTGCCTCCCCAGGCGCTGCTGCTCTATAAAAGGTTCCAACCATAGGAGAAGTAATTTCAACTAGATCTGCACGGCCTAGAGGTGCCACTTCGGGTGCCTCAGGCTTATTTGTCAATGATAAATTATCATTGACAGATTTTTGATTAGAAACTATTTGCCTATCAGATGAATTATTAGAAACTAAATTATTATTCAATTGACTCTGATCAATTAAATTCCGTTTTATTTCGAGTTTAAAATCTTCTCCCTCTAATGAGAATTCTTGAATATCGCTTGAAGAGATTTTTTCTATTAAGCGATTTAAGTCTTCATGATCTAATTTCATAGCCATTAATTTTCACGTCCAAGATAACTATCGTTACGAGTATCAACCTTAATCATTTCTCCAACTGAAATAAATAAAGGAACCATAACTTGAGCACCTGTTTCTAGAATAGCTGGTTTAGTACCCCCACTTGCAGTATCGCCTTTAACTCCAGGATCAGTTTCTGTAACTTTCAAAGTAATAGATATTGGAAGTTCAACTTCTAAAACTTTACCATTATGGAAAATCACATTAACCTCCATCCCTTCTTTCAAATACTTTGACCCTTTACCGATTTGTTCAGAGGTAAGTCTTGTCTCTTCAAAACTTGTCATATCCATAAAAACATAATCTCCAGACTCCACATAAGTGTGTTGCAGGTTAGACTTCTCAAGGATAGCCTGTTGTACTGATTCTCCGGCTCGAAAAGTTTTTTCGACCACGTTGCCGCTTTGAACTGATTTTAATTTTGTTCGCACAAATGCAGAACCTTTACCAGGCTTGACATGTAGAAATTCTACAACACGCCAAACTTGTCCATCTAATTCGATGGTAGTACCTGTGCGAAAATCGTTACTGGAAATCATTCCTGTATTACATCCCCAAGGATCATAAACCTGCAAGAGTGCTATGCAAAAATTCTTATCAAATCAGAACAAACTTTTCTTAATTCTATCAATCATAATTTTACAGGTTTTTCTCTTTAAACCTAATCAAGTACTAGCTGATTTACCTACCGGAAATGCAGTAAAAGACCCTAATGCAATCCTCAGAAACGCTCTCCCTATCAATCAAGTTGAATTACGAGAAATTCAACATAAATTAGAAGAAACTAGTGACCTTGTAAGAGGAGGAAGATGGCCCGCTCTTACGAAAACTGTTACAAAATGTCAATCTTTACTAAAAAAATACCAAAGTAGAATTATTCAAGAATTGCCAAACGACAAAAAGAAAATTGCTGAAAAAACATTTTTAGAGATCAAAGAAAATTTTGATAGCCTTCAAGATTATTCTAAGTCAAAAGATAAGTACTCATTTATAGCGACCCGAAAAGATGCTTTAGAAAAAATAGGTGGGATAGAAGAATATTTTCTACCAAATAAATTTCCATACTCTATACCCGAGGAATTTGATAATTTACCAAGATTACTAGGTAGAGCAAAAGTTAATATTAAAACCTCTAAAGGAGATATGCAAGCTATTGTGGATGGATTTAACGCCCCACTTACAGCAGGAGCATTTATAGATTTATCTTCAAAAAACTTCTACAAAGATTTACCGATTAACAGAGCAGAAGAATTTTTTGTATTGCAAACAGGTGATCCAATTGGTGAAGCTATTGGTTTTATAGATCCTGAAACCAACGAAGAACGTCACGTTCCTCTAGAAATTAGAATTCCTGAGGAAAAGGATACTTTTTATAATCAAACTTTTGAAGATTTAGGTCTTTACACGGAGACGCCAACATTACCTTTTGCGACACTTGGAACTCTAGGATGGTCCCATTCAAATACCGCAGTGGATGATGGCTCATCGCAATTTTTCTTCTTTTTATATGAAGCAGAATTAAATCCAGCAGGTCGTAATTTAATAGACGGGCGGAATGCTGCCTTTGGTTACGTTGTAGATGGATTTGATGTTCTAGAAGAGCTTACTAAAGATGACAAAATAATTTCAATTGATGTTTTAGAGGGGATTGAAAACCTCAAATTAAATGCATAAAGAAACATTAGAAGACATAGGGGAAAAAGAATTAATAAATAGGCTAGGAAAATTTATGCCTATAAATCAAGTTTCAGATGACTGCGCTTTAATCAAAACTAAAAATGAAGATTTACTTATTAATACTGATTCTTTGGTAGAAAATGTTCATTTCAATGAAAATACTATTTGCCCTCAAGACCTTGGTTGGAAAGCAGTTGTCAGCAATATCTCTGACTTATTATCCAGTGGAAGCAAGAAAACTATAGGTATTACAATAAGTCTAATTCTACCTGCTAAAACTGAGTGGATTTGGGTTGAAGGATTATACATAGGAGTAAATCAAGCATTAAAAAAATATGGAGGAATAATTCTTGGGGGAGATTGCTCAAAGGGAGATGAAAAAATCATTTCAATTACAGCCTTTGGGATTCAAGGTGAACTTGAATTACGAAGAAACGCATGTAAACCAGGAGATATTATTTTCACTACAGGAATTCATGGTCTTAGCAAACTAGGATTTATGATACAAAATAAAATTAATTTCGATAATGATGTCTCACTTAATGAAAAATTAATCAGTAAGTCCATTAAACATTTTTGTCGCCCTCAGGTTTACCCAAATTTCCTAAAAAATCTCCTTAAAACTCGAACTAATAAAAAAACAAGAAGAATAGGATGTACAGATAGTAGCGACGGTCTATTTCAAGCTATACAAGATTTAGCAATAGCTAGCAACTGTAAAGCGATTATAAATTATGAAAAAATACCAAAAGATAAGAATTGGCCCAAAGGAGATAAATGGGATGAATATTATTTCTTTGGAGGTGAAGATTACGAATTAGTTTTCTCATTACCTAAAAAATGGGCAAATAATTTAACCAATCTCAACAAAAATATTTACGAGATTGGTTATTTCACTAATGGTGGACCATCAATAGAGTTTAAAGATAAAAATAAAAATCAATTATTAAAAAACAAACCTTTCAAGCACTTCTAATTATTCCCAATTTTTAGCAACAATCTCTGCTAAATCTACAACCCTTTGGCTATAACCCCACTCGTTGTCATACCAAGCAAGGACCTTAACAAGATTATCTCCGATACACATTGTGAGGTCGCGATCTACAATTGATGATTCATTAGTACCTGCATAATCGCTTGAAACTAATGGTTCATCTCCATACTTAATAATGCCTTTCATCGAATTTAAAGATGCTTCCTTAAGAGCATTGTTAACTTCCTCACTTGTAACAGATTTAGAGGATTCAAAAACGAAATCAACCGCTGAAACATTCGGCGTAGGAACCCTCATCGCAATTCCTGTTAATTTTCCTTTCATTTCTGGGTAAACCAATGCAACAGCTTTGGCAGCTCCTGTGGAGGTTGGAACGATATTGGTTGCAGCCGCTCTAGCTCTCCTTAAATCTCTATGACTATTATCTAGAATTCTTTGGTCACCAGTATAACTATGTATTGTTGTCATCAAACCTTTATTAATCCCGAAAGTTTGATCTAAAACTTTAACTACTGGAGCTAAGCAGTTTGTAGTACAACTGGCATTGCTCAAAATATTATAATCTTTATGTTTATATGTATCAGCATTAACTCCAACTACAAAGGTGCCGACTCCACTTCCTTTACCTGGTGCAGTTAAAATAACTTTTTTTGCACCTACTTCTAAGTGCTTACTTGCGCCTACGTCTGTATTAAAAACCCCAGTTGATTCAATTACTAAGTCTACCCCCCAGTCTTTCCAAGGAAGATTCAATGGATTTCTATCAGAGAAACACTTAATTGTCTTATTATTAATTACAAAAGTATCATCAGTATATTGAATATCAACACCATCAAGTTGACCAAGGACTGAATCGTACTTTAATAAATGAGCATTAGTCTTAGGATCTGAAGTAACGTTAATACCAACTACTTCAATATTGGTGTAAGCACCTCTACTAAGCCAACAACGCATAAAGTTTCGACCAATTCTGCCAAAGCCGTTAATTGCAACACGCAAAGTCATAACTAATAATTTCTAAATGATTAACCTAAGTTGCTGATCATACTGAATTTTGTGCAATAACGTAAGGTTTTTTTGATTTATTAAGCAAATAAGTCTAGTTTTGTATTAATTCAAGGAAAAAAAACATTGTTTTTAAGAAAAAATAGCAAAATTTTACCTAGAAGTTATTTTAATTTAAGTAAATAAGATAAACATTGGATAAAAAATTACTGTTGAAAAGTCATTTTCATTTTATTGGGGTCGGAGGTATTGGAATGTCTGCACTAGCAATAGGTTTACTTAAGAAAGGTTGTTCAGTGTCAGGATCTGATTTAGTTAAAAACAATGAAACTAAAAAATTAGAGCAATTGGGAGCAGTAATCTTTACTTCTCAAGTTCGACAAAATATTGAATTTGTAACTTCGAATTTTGACAACAAGTTGATTAATTTTGTTGTAAGCTCTGCAATCAAGACAGAAAATGAAGAATTTTCATACTGCAGAGAAAAAAATTTAACGATAAAACATCGTTCAGAGATACTTGCAATGCTAATGCGCACTTACACTGCATTGGCCGTAGCAGGAAGCCACGGAAAAACATCAACCAGTACATTTCTTTCTACAATACTTGAGTTATGTACTCATAATTCTTCTTCAATAACTGGAGGAATAATTCCTATCTACAACTCTAATTGTCATTTAGAAAATACAAAATTCTTAGTAGCTGAAGTTGATGAATCTGATGGGACAATTAATAAATATAAATCTGACATTGGAATCATTAATAACATTGATTTTGATCATTGCGATCATTTTTCTAATTTAAGTGAAGTTATATCTTCTTTTACAAGTTTCGCCGCAAATTCTAAAAAGTTATTAATTAATTTTGATTGCGAAACTACGAGAAATAATTTTTATTCTGATAGTAAGTGGTCAAACATTACAGAAAAAAACGTAGCTTATGCCATAATCCCAACTATAAATAATGAAAAACATACGATTGGGAAATATTATGAAAATGGAAATTTTATTAGTAATTTAAATATTCCAATTCCAGGATTACATAATCTTTCTAATATCACAGCTGCAATTGCAGCTGCAAGAATGATAGGAGTAGATTTTTTAGAAATTAAGAAAAATATAAAATACCTTAAACTGCCAAAAAAAAGATTTGAATTCAGAGGCGAAATAGATGAAAGACATTTATATGATGACTATGCACATCATCCAAACGAAATAAAAGAAACGATTAAATTAGGAAGATTATTTATTAATCAAAAAAATAATGATGAATCTCAAAGAAGAAGATTAATAGCTATATTTCAACCACATAGATACTCTCGAGTCAAAAAATTTACTAAAGAATTCGCTGAAGAATTGTCTAAAGCAGATGTTATTTACGTAACTAGTATTTATGACGCAGGGGAAGGGAACGAAGATAAAATTAATTCGCAAATCATCACTGATCTGATTTATAAACAAAACAAAAATGTTAGTTACATAAATAATTATCATGAAATTACAAAAAATTTTTACGATTTAACTCAAAAAGGAGATTTAATTTTGAATATGGGAGCTGGAGATTGTCATAATTTGTGGACAATCCTAAATGAAAAGAATAAAGATGCTTAACTAATTTATGAATAAAGAGATTTTTTCTGAGAACTGTAATCTAAGTAGTTATACAACCATTAAAGTGGGAGGTGTAGCTGAATATTTTGCTGAGCCAAGCAGCATTGCCGAATTTTCATATCTAATAAAATGGGCTAAGTTAAACAAATTACGATGCCAAATAATTGGAGCAGGTTCAAATCTTTTAATAAATAATATTTTCATAAAAGGTTTAGTTATGTGTACAAAAAAAATGAGGACATTAACCATAGAGCCATATTCAGGAATTGTTAAAGCGGAAGCAGGTGTAATGCTCCCAACGTTATCTAATGCTCTTGCTAAAAATGGATTACAAGGTGGTGAATGGGCTATCGGAATTCCAGGAACATTGGGAGGAGCAATTTATATGAATGCTGGTACAAATAATTTATCGCTAGCAAAAAATCTTATTTCCGTAACAGTTATAAATAATAAAACTAATGAAAAACTTGAAATTGAAAAAAAAGATATCAATTTTGAGTATAGATTTAGCTCTTTTCAGAGAAATGACTTGACAATTATTAGTGCAAAACTACATTTTGAGCCTAATGGGAATCTCAAAAAATTAATTCAAACAACCAAAAATAACCTCAAATTAAAAACAGAAACCCAGCCATATCATCAACCAAGTTTTGGTAGTGTTTTTAAAAATCCTGAAAATAATTATGCCGCGAAATTAATTGATGATATGGGTTTAAAGGGATTTAAAATTGGCGGCGCAGAAATTTCTACAATGCATTCAAATTTTATAATTAACACTTCTTCAGCAAGTTCAAAAGATATTTATGAATTAATAACTGTAATTCAACAAAAAGTACTACAAAACACAGGAATTTATTTGCATCCGGAAGTAAGAATGATTGGTTTTGACTATCCTAATTAAAGAAACTTTTAACAAAATGGCGGGTTTTGGACTTCCTAACTTTGGACAACTTACAGAAGCTTTTAAAAAAGCTAAACAAATTCAGCAAGATGCTCAAAAATTACAAGATGAACTTGAAAATATGGAAATTGAAGGAAAAAGTGATGATGATATGATTAAAGTATGGATAAGTGGCAACCAACTTCCCTTAAAGGTAGAAGTGCAAGATAATATTGTAAATTCAGATAAAGAAAAAATAGAGCAAAATATTTTACAAGCTATTCAAAAAGCTCATGAATTATCTACTTCAACTATGAAAGAAAGGATGAATGATTTGACTGGTGGATTAAATCTTAATCTTCCTGGATTTGATAATAGTGAATCTTAGATGAATCGATCATTTCTTTATAAAAAGAATATCTTTCGAATGATTTATCCAAATTACAACCTTCATCATTTAAATGTAAGCAGTTACGAAATTTACACTTAATTTTCTCATCGATTAATTGTTTAGATATTTCTGAATAAAGATTTGGTAATACTCTAATATCAACCTCTAGAGGCTGCATATTAAAACCAGGGGTATCAACAATATAACTTTGATTTGATATGGAAAATAACTCAACATTTCGGGTAGTGTTTTTGCCTCTTTTAATTTTATTGGAAACTGGAGCAGTACTATTTTGAAGACCTGGAATTATCATATTAAGCAAAGTAGTTTTACCAACACCAGATGGACCCATAAAAATTGAACACTCTTTTTGCTTTAACTCAGCTAGGAAATTTTTAAAATGATTAGATTTCTGGAAATTTAAAGTTATTGCTTGATAACCCCATTTCCAAAATTTATCAAGTAAAAAAGATCTTTTTTTATCTGAAATTAAATCACACTTTGTCAAAACTAATGCCACTTCTACCCCCATTGATTCTGCCGAAATCAAAAACCTATTGACTTGAGATAAATTCAACTCTGGCTCTTCAACGGAAAACATAATATAAATGTTAGAAATATTTGCAACTGAGGGTCTTAATAATAAATTTTTTCTTTTTTGTAAACTTGTTATTACTGCGCGTTTATTTTTTGAATCAATATTATCAATTACTACGTCATCTCCAACATAAATTAATTGATCTTTGAAATTTATAGACTTTCTCACCTTACATAAAAATCTATCGCTATTTCCAAAACTCTCTTGATTTTTTAAGTCAACTAAAAAAAAGTCATTAAATTTTTTCGTAACTAAACCTAAATGTTTACTATTAATTCTCATTCAATATTTTTATTTTTATATATTTTTCATTTTCTTTGATCTTTTTAAACGAACGTCCCATGTCTTTTAAATTACTTAATACAATTTCTTCTGGTTCACCTTGATCGAGTTCAACTATGAGTTGTTCATTTTTGGATAACTTCTCTAAAGCCAATTTAATTTTGACGAAATTTAAAGGACATGGAACAGATTTAAGATCCAAATACTTTGAAATCATTAGGATTCCTTTCCAAATAATTTACTAAATAGTCCAGTACTTGAATTTATATTTTTATCTGAATATTGAGAAGCTAAACCCTCTAACAGCTTTCGTTCTTCATCAGTTACACGAGTTGGTAATTTTACCTTTACTAAAACTTCATGATTTCCTCTCGCAACTGGATTACCAAGTCTAGGTACCCCTTTACTCTCAAGTGAAAGAGTTGTATTTGGTTGAGTACCACTTGGAATTTTTAAATTAACATTTCCATCAACTGTAGTAATTTCAACAGTGTCACCTAAAATAGCTTGCAAATAACTTACAGCTATTTCTGAATAGATAGTCACACCATCTCTTTTCAGTTTTGAATCATTCTTTACCTTGATAAAAACATAAAGATCTCCAGGTGGTCCCCCTTTCAAACCAACATTTCCCTCTCCAGAAACTCTTAATTTAGTACCAGTATCAACTCCTGGAGGAATATTAATTCTTAATTTTTTTCTGACTTGCTTTACTCCATTACCACCGCAACTTACACATGGATCTGCAATTATCTGACCTGCTCCATTACATGAAGGACATTCAGCAACTTGAGTGAAATTTCCGAACGGGGTTCTCGTAGCTCTTCTGACTTGTCCACTTCCTCCACATGTTGAACAAGTTTTTGGTCCTGTTCCAGGTTTAGCAGCTGTTCCCCTGCAGATTTCACATGTCTCAAGATGAGGAATTTTAATTTCTCTTTGTTGGCCAAATATTGCATCTTTAAAGTCAACATTAAGGTCATACCTTAAATCATCTCCTTGTTGAGGGCCTCTTCTTTGAGTTCTTCCTCCTTGTGGATTTTGTCCACCAAAGCCATTAAAAAAAGTTTCAAATAAATCTGCGAAACCGCCCATGTCACCCATATCAGGCATTCCAGCCGCACCTCCAAGGCCAGCCTCTCCAAACTGATCGTATCTCGCTCTAGTTTCAGGATTAGCTAATGCTTCATAAGCCTTGCCAATTTCTTTAAATTTATCTTCAGCACCTGGTTCTTTATTTACATCAGGATGATATTGCCTTGCTAATTTTCTATAAGCCCTTTTTAAGGTATCCGCATCAGCATCTCTTGAAACTCCAAGTATTTGGTAAAAATCAGCCATTAGACGATGCTCAAGTAGAAATTTGGAATCTATACATCTTCAGAAGTATTTTCCCCTGAATCAATATCTATTTCAACTGTATCCTTTTCTACTTCTTCTTGTGAATTTTGTTTACCTGGTCCCATGGAAACTTTAACCAAAGCATGTCTCAAAACTTTACCATCTAGATGATATCCTCGCTGTAATTCCTCTACAATCAAATCTTCAATAAACTCTTCACTAGGTTCTTTTAATACAGCTTCATGCAAATTAGGATCAAATTGCTGACCAACAACCCTCATCGGTGCAACTCCTTGCTGTTTTAAAACTTCTACTAATTGTTTATATAATCCTTGATAACTTCTATGAAGAGCTTGAGCTTCTTCACTTTCTGGCTTAAGTTGTTGTCTTGCTCTCTCAAAATTATCGACAATAGGAAGTATTGCGGTTAAAGACTTAGAAACAATCTGTATTTTTAAATCGTCCTGATCCCTAGACTGCCTTTTTCTGAAATTATCAAAATCTGCTGAGATTCTTACATATTGATTTTTTAAAGTTTCATGCTCTTTTTCTAACTGCTCTAACCTTGCATCATTTATAGAAATCGTATTTTTTAATTCTTCAGTACTTATTTCTTCATTGTCTTTCGAAGATAATTCATCGTTTTCAATTTTTTGATCTTTAACAGATGAATTCTCTTCAGATGCTTTCTCCTGATTAGATACATCACTTTCTTTAATATCAATATTGTCTGATTGATTTTCAATCATTTTTCTAAAAATTTAATAAAACTATTTTCCAATAAAGTGATGCACAAAACAAGTTGCGGAAGGCCGCACAAATTTTTACTCAAGAACAAATCTTAATGCTAAACCGTTATTGCAGTATCTTTTACCTGTTGGAGGTGGGCCATCATTAAAAACATGTCCTTGATGACCACCGCATCTAGAGCAATGGTATTCCGTTCTTGGGACAATTAACTTGAAATCAACCTTGGTCTCAACTGATCCTTGAATTGA
>CACOFO010000025.1 GCA_902626435.1 uncultured Prochlorococcus sp. | reverse complement strand
GAACAAACATTTCCATTCGTTGCAGGTTTAGGAAAAAATGCAGCCCATTAATTTTAAAATTCTTGATAATGTAGAAAAAAGATTTTTTTATAATAATGGAAGGTCTCAGGGTCCTAGAGCTTTCTGAAGCACTTAATGTAGACAGCTCCGATTTATTAGCTGTTTGTGCAATTCTAGAAATAAAAGCCACATCTAGATTAAGCATGCTTTCATTTGAGGAATGTAAAAAGATAACTGATTACTATGAAAATAAAAATTAAAAAATTTTTTTATAAATTATTTTATTATTTAATCTCTTTAATCATTGATACTAAAGTTGCATGAATTTCTTCTTCAGATATTTCTTTTTTAAAATTGATAATTGCTGACTGGCCATCGTAATTGATTTTTATATAACTGTTATTAATTTCTTCCATGTAAGCATTCTCAAATCTTGATATCTTCGCATAATGAATAAGATATTTGTGAACCGAATCAATGTGATCATTGTTCATATGATCACAAACTCTTTTACTTGTTTCTTTACTAATAATTTTCATTTAATGAATAAATTTGTTTTAAGCTAATGTATTTTTTTCATTATTCAAGGTTTTAATCATTTTATTTATTAAATTTTTAACTTCATTTTTATCAACAGCTCTAACCAAGTTATTTCTCAAATTTGATGCCCCTTTAAAGTCTTTGCATGTCCATGAGATATGTTTCCTGGCAATTAGCAAGCCTTGATCTCCTTTATCTTTTATTAATTCATCAAGATGCTCAATAATTAAATATAGTTTTTCTACTGTGTTTGGTTCTTTAAAATTTTTATTTTCTCTAATGGCACAATCTATTTCTCCAATTTTCCATGGGGATCCTAAAATACCTCGCCCAATCATTACACCATCAACATTTGTTTTTTTTAAACAATTAAGAGCGTCATCTGGATTCTTAATATCTCCATTAGCAATTACTGGAATTTCCAATAACTTTTTAAGTCTCCCTATCATTTCCCAATCTGACTTGCCTGAAAAACCTTGTTTTCTAGTCCTTCCATGAAGTGTTATCATTGTTGCTCCCGCATCTTGAAGCTTAAATAAAAAATCCTCTATATTTTCTTCTTTACTTTCCCATCCGAGTCGTGTTTTTACTGTAACTGGAACTTTAACAGCTTTTACAACATTTTTGACTAATTCTATAGCAAGTTTTCTATCTTTAATTAACGCACTGCCTCCACCTTTCTTTGCTATTTTTTTTACTGGACATCCCATATTTATATCAATTAAGAAAGCTCCTGAGTCCTCAGCTTGTTTCGCGGCTTCAGAAACGGCATATGGTCTATTATCAAATATTTGTACTCCAACTGGACCTTCTTCTAAATCTATTTGGTTGATTTTTTGTATTCCAAATCCTTTTTTAAGACTTGTGGCATTTATCATTTCTGTAAAAAGTAAAGAGTTTGGAGCCCATTTACGTACAAGTCTTCTAAAAATGTTATCTGTAACTCCTGCTAGTGGCGATAGCATTACCTTACTCGTAATTATCCTGTTAACTCCCCTTCCTTTTAGCTTTATATTTGAAGACATATATTTTTGAATTTATTTAATCTTTTTTTATTATAAATTCCAATATGGAGTTAATTTTATATTTTCTATTTATTTCTTTGATTTTATAATAAGTGCTTTTACTTAAATAAGCCTAATTGATTACTTTTTTTGTTAGTTTATATTGAGTTGAAATTTAAAAAGGAAATTTTACTTGTTTATATTATTATCTATTTTTCTTCCAATAATTATTTTTATTGCACCAATAAATGTAAAAGCTATCCAAGGTAATTTAGATTTGTCGAGTGCTCAAACTTCTGTAGGCAAAAGATTTGCTAAAGTTTTTTGTGATGCTAAGAAGGAAGGATTAGATTCTGATTTTGCTAGTGAATATGCTTTGAATAACACATATTTAAAATTTGTAGCATTTCCAGACGATGATGAATATTTGGATGATTTATGGAATTTCACCCATAACAATATACTAGATAATTGTGGTGAATTTGTAGATAAAAATGATTTAAAAGACCTAGAGATGTTTTTTAAAGAAGAGGGTTTAATTGCATCTAATAGGGAACTTTACTTACCAGCTTTTGAGAATAATTAGATTAAATTTTTAGTATGTACTAAAATATAAATAGAATATGAAAATTTATGAAACTATTAGGTTTAAATTCACCTGAAATATTCATAATTTTAGTCGTTTTACTATCAATTTTAGGTACAAAAAGAATTGAAAGAGGTTTTTTATTATTTAAAAAATTTTTAAAATTCCTTTTAAATAAAGAAGAAAATAAAAATTTAGAAAATTCAGAATTGGAATCGAGAGACTCGGAAGAAAGTGAAGTAAAGAAAGAAACAAAAGAGGAAGAGGTAAAGTCAATTAAACCTAAAAAAAGAACGGTTAAAGATGAAATAATAGAGGCAGAAGTGAAATCGGGAGATTCGGAAGAAAGTGAAGTAAAGAAAGAAACAAAAGAGGCAGAGGTAAAGTCAATTAAACCTAAAAAAAGAACGGTTAAAGATGAAATAATAGACGAAAAAGTTGATTCTGAAAATAAATAAGATTTTGAATTAATTAATATTAGACATACTTGAATCCTTAAAGCAGTTTATTTTTAAAATAATTTGGTTATTTTTAATTCAATATAAATGGATTTTTTCTTAATATTTTAATTTGAATTATAAGAAGTTTGTCATGAATCTAAAGCTACTTCGATAGCTGCTATTAAGTTTTCGTCAAAAGGTTTAACACTTGGTTTAAATCTTGCAATTACTTTACTATCTTTTCCTATCAAAAACTTCTCGAAATTCCATTCAACATCTCCTTCAGGTTCAACTTTGTTTAGGGTCGTGTATGGTTCTGTAGTGTTGCCTTTAGCATGAACTTTTTCATAGATATCAAACTTAACGCCATATTTTGTGGTGCAAAAATCTTTTATTTCTGAAAGAGAGTCGGGTTCTTGTTTTCCGAAATCATTACATGGGAATGCAAGTATTCTTAGGCCTTTGCTTGAATATAAATCATGTAGCTTCTGAAGATCCTCATACTGTGCAGTATTTCCGCAATAACTAGCTACATTAACAACTAAAATTACTTCACCTGAGTATTCACCAAGTTTTATAGATGATCCGTCTGCGGAAAGAACAGTAGTATTTTGAACGTCGACTTGCATATCTAAAAAAAAATTACCCTTTGAAGATAACATTGTATAGTCTTATTTGTGTTTAAATTATCCAATGGTTTTGGTTATTTCTTTTATAAGTTTTAATTTTTCATTTCTTTAACCCTTTATAATTAATATTATTAGTAAATTTAAATTTGGACCCTTTAGACCCTCTTACTGAAATTATTAATTCCGGTCAAGGTTTTTCACCTGCAATTGCTTTAGAAAGAATTATTTGGGCAATGATTGGAGTCTTTTTTTTAGGAGCAATTTCAAGATCAATAACTAATAGCATGCGAAGTCAAAATTGGTTTGGTAGAAATTTTATATTTAGCTACTCCAAAGAAAAGAAAATTAAAGATGATACATCATCTCAAACTTCGGGTGATGACGAATAAGTTTTATAAATATGAAAGATCCAATTTTTTCTAAAAAAAGAATTTTATTGCTTGGCAGTGGCGAGCTTGGAAAAGAACTAGTAATAGAATCTAAAAGATTAGGATTAGAAGTTATTGCAATTGATCGATATGAAAAAGCACCTGCAATGCAAGTCGCTGATTATTCAAGAGTAATTGACATGGGAGATAAAAACATTTTAAAAAATGTCATAAAAGAATTTAAGCCTGACTATGTTGTCCCAGAAATAGAGGCACTTTCAATTGAGGCCTTAAAAGAACTAGAGGATGAAGGATTCAATATTGTTCCAAACGCCAGAACTGTAGAAATAACCATGAATAGAGATAAAATAAGAGATTTAGCTTCTAGAGAATTAAAAATAAAAACTGCGAAGTTTGACTATATTTTTGAATTCGATGATTTAGAAAAAAAAGCAGAAGCAATTGGATTCCCACTTTTACTGAAGCCTTTAATGAGCTCTTCAGGAAAGGGACAGAGTTTTGTTGAAACAAAAAATGATTTACAAAAAGCTTGGAAACAGGCTCAATTAAATTCTAGAGGAAAGGTTACAGGTGTAATTATCGAAGAATTTATTAATTTTGATTTTGAGTTTACTCTTTTAACTGTAAGAAAAGAAAGTGGTGAAAATATTTTTTGCCTACCAATCGGACATCTTCAATCTAATGGAGACTATCAATGTAGTTGGCAACCTGTAGAGATCAACGATTCTTTAATTATTGAAGCTAAGAGAATGACAGGTAGAATATTAGATAACCTTAATGGAGCTGGATTATACGGAGTAGAGTTTTTTATAAAAGGAAGTGAGGTTATATTTTCAGAGTTATCTCCAAGACCACATGACACCGGTATGGTTACATTAGTTAGTCAAAATATTAATGAATTTGAATTACATTTAAGGGCTTTTTTAAATTTACCAATACCTTATATAGATCTAATAGAACCCTCGGCAACCAGAGTTATACTTTCTAACCAAGAGTGCATGAATCCTATTTATGAGGGTCTTAATGAAGCATTAGAATTTGAAAAGACCAAAGTGCTCATATTTGGCAAACCAGTTTCCAGAAAAGGCAGGAGAATGGGAGTTGTTCTCTCATCAAATCCTGACATTAATTTGGCTAGAAAAAATGCAGATGAAGCTGCTCGTAAAATAAAAGTTAGTACTAAATAAATGTTAAAAAAAAATAACAAAAAAAATACTTATTTCCTTTGTTTTTGTTAACTGTTTCTTTAGTTATTATTCCAGTATATTCTCTCTTTCTCAATGATAGAAAATTATAAAGGTTGGGATATAACTTTAAATTGGGGTAATAAAGATTATCTCAATAGGGATACCATTAAAAGTGATTTTTCTAATCAAAAGCAAAAATGGATTGGTGTTCACTTAAATGGTGAAAAAATCTATGGTTCTTCGCTAAAAGAAATTAGGCATATTATTGATTATCCTACTTTGCATTCAAAATAGCTTTTTAAGAAATTTTAAAAGATCATAAAATAATTTACAGAATATCTTTAAATGCATTTAATAACCAACTAAAAAAGTTAAGAGGATTTAAAAGATCTCTTATTTTAGATTTTAATTTGTATTCTGTTGGAATAATTAGTGCTAATAAAGTCCAAGAAACTACTTTAATGAAATTAAAAATTTCGAAAAGTAAATCAATTTCCTCTTCTATTTCTATATTTTCTAAAATTTCTCCGTTTTCATTGAGTATGTCTATCTCTTCTTCAAAAAACCACTCCTCTTTTCCATTAGAGAGTTTTAAAATAACGCCAATACCTTTACCATCGGTGATTTTGAAATCAATTATTTGACATATTGATGAAATCTCAATAGCTTTTATACTTTCTTTCCCCAATCTTTTTTTGGCTAAATCAATTTTAATTTGAACGTTTGACCCTATTTGCGCTCTTTCATAAATTTTCATTTTTTAAGTAATTATACTTATTCGTAATGTGAAATAGAGAATCAAATATCAATAAATAAAGTAAGGGCTTTGAATTAATTTGAATCATTTGTACTTTGCGGATCAAAAAAATATTTATAAATTTAGTTATCGGATTACCTTGATTAAGATGGAATGTTGGCAAATTATTTTTCTAAATCTTGCGATAATTGGATTTTTTTCTCAACTTTTCAAATACATATTATTTTTCAATCGAAACTTGGGCTCAAAAAGAGATAATGCTAAAGATTTATTAGAAAAAATCTATAGCAAACCTTCTTCTTATGAGAGTTATATTAGAAATCTAAACTTTTAAATCTTTTAAGAAATCCTGCACAATTAATTATATTTTTGGATGGATTTGCGTTTCTAATTTTAATTGGTCTATTTATTCTTTTATTTAAAAGTAATAAATGGTTTAAAAGAAATAAAAAAACAAGTTAATCCTATTTTCAGTCTCGAATGAAATCTGAGAATTAGTAGTAAGGATAAAGAATGAATACCGCAGCAAAAATATTTTTTTAGTGATCAAGGTCACCATTTTGAGTTGTTAGTTTATACCAAGATCAAAATTGTTGGATTGATTTGTTAGGGTTTGATAAACAATAAAAAAGCGATGGAAGCCATTAATAAAATCCTACCTTTCGGTTTAAAAGTTCAAAAGTTATTTCCATTTTTTATAGTTACTAAATTAATTACCTTCGCTGGGTTTGCAATCTTTGTGATGAACCGATAATGGAATCAGAAACTTTTAGAGTAATTTTATTAACTATATTTATTCCCTTCGGTGGATATAAAGTTTATAAATTTTTTAAGAAACTTTATAAATTATCAGAACCATCTTTTAGAGAAAAATTAGAAACAATGTTTAAAATTTGATTTAAATTTTTATCAAAAAACGATTAAAAATAATTTTTAAAAAATCATCAAATTAAATAGTTATATATGTAAAATGATTCACCGAATTATACAGAATATACTTTATTTGATATTTTTTTTACACATAAGCATTTTTACTCTTTATAAGTGTCAGAGTCTTTTGTCATGCTAGTAAATCATCGTGAAATTATCTCTTATGAAAGAAAGAATTAATAAACAAAAAAATAAAAATTTATTTAATGAGATAGATATTAATCTTCTTTTTGGGATGCAATGTTCAGGGAATAATGAATTTCATCAAAACTATTTGTATAAAATAAAATCCCAAACTGAATTTGCATTTATAAATAAAAAATTTAACAATTTTTAAAAATTAATTTTTTTATTTATTTAAAATGTGCAATTTTGTTAATTGCTAATGGCTCGACAGTTGAAAGACTTATTATGATTTATAAAAAAATTATGTAGTTGTACATATAAATTCTCATCCAGATGTTAATGCTTAAAATTCATTAATACATAAATGCCTATTTGAAGGAATAAATGGAATTTTTCAATTGATGTGGATGTTAGATATTGTTCTAGTTTTTATAAAGAAATTAGCAGGTGGTTAAAAATAAAGCTTGGACTTGAGGTTTCTGCATAAAGGCATACATTACGGAATCAAAGATTTAAACACTTTTTAAAAGAATTTTTTATTATTTCATGTTTAATTTTTGATATTACATAATAAAATCTAAACATCAGATTGTGATAAGAATACAAAAAATCTCAAGAGTATAAATACTTAGTTAGATTAATAATGAATTATTTTTATTATGGTTATAAAATATTTTATTTATACAGCATTAAAACCTTACCAAAATATTTTTGAAATCCTAGAAAATCTTATGAGGATGGAAAAAATAATGGATACAAATAGTGAATATTGGAATTTTCACAATGATAAGATCCCAAATTGGTTTTATAAAATGGTTACTATGATGGGATTATCTGTATTCTTAGGTTTTTTGTTAATATTAATGGGATCTATTTAAAATTTATATTTTTAATATTTAACTTTCAATTTATTATTTTTAAAGTTTATTTTCAAAAAATTAGTTTTTAATAGATTATTAAGGCCTGCATATTAAAGGTTTATAAAGATTTCCTGATGTAAGATAATCTCCTAATTTGAGGGATAAAGCAATAACAGTTAAACCGTGACCAATGCTTGGGCAACTTGGGAAAATACTTGCATCAGCAATATAAAGATTATCAATGTCATGACACTTCCCATCCTTATTAACAACTGAAGTTTTTGGGTCATTTCCCATTTTGCAAGTACCACAGGAATAGCCAACTATGCTTAGTGGAGCTAATCCTCTGGGGTGTGCAGGTGTTTGAGTTATTGAAACTGAAAGAGGATTATTCTCAATTACTTTTAATGTATCTAGCCACCTATAAACAAGTCGATCGTGTGCCTCAAGATTATTATGAATGTAATTAATTTTTACCCTATTATTTTGAATAGTTACTGCGTTTTCCGGATCAGGTAAGACTTCTGTCATGGCCCACCATGATATTGATCTTTTTGCTAAATTCTTTAATCCAAAGTCAGGAATAAATCTTGTAATTAAAGATAGTACTGGGGGAGATTCCGCAAAAAAAGCATCTCTGAGTACACCTCCTCCAGTTTGAATATGACCTAATGGGAAATTAACATTTTTATCTCCAAAGTAAAAATCATTCAATCCTAAAGATTTTGGAAAATATCCACTTGTAAGATTATTAGCTCTTTGAAGAATACAAGTCATTTGAATATTCATTAAATTTTTGCCAACCAAATTTGAGCTATTACCTAAACCGTTAGGATGTGATGACGATTTTGAATTCAATAAAATTATTGGAGTATTAATTGCTCCAGCTGCAAGAATAACTACATCTGAGGAGAAAAGCCATTTATCTCCATCTATCTCTGCCTCAACGCCTTTAATTGATTTCCCGGATGAGTTTACATCTAGTTTTACAACTTTAGCGTTAGTTTTAATTTTAAGAAAATCTTGATTCGAATTATAAATGCCATAGAGTTGAGAATCTCCTTTTTGAAACATTGCACAATTATCAAAATCAATATCTTGAGGATTCTCAGGCCAGCTGATAGGTAAATAATATGGATTAAATCCTTCATCTAATAAAATATTTTGAATTTCCTTAAATAGAGGTTCAATAGATTTTGGAGGATTCTTATATCCCTTAGATCTGTAAGGCTCTGTTTTATCGATGCCTTGACTACCTTTTACATTATAAATTTCTTCTGCTTTTCCATAAAACGGTTCAAGTTCCTCATATGATATGGGCCAAGATGGTGAAGTACCATCTTGTAATGAAAGTTCTTGAAAATCTTCAGCCCTCATCCTCTCTAAAACCGCACCCCAGATTTTAGTGTTTCCTCCTAATGCATATACCGTTTGAGGGGCAAAAGGATCTCCATCAGGGCCAAGCCAGTTTTCACCTTTAGGGTGATATCTTGTTTTTCTAAATAAATCAGTACCTATAATATTTTGTTCTTCTAAAGGAAGTTGACCTCCCCTCTCTAGGACGAGTACCCATTTTCCCTCTTTTGATAATTGACGGGCCAAAGTCGCTCCGCCCGCACCGCTTCCAATTATTATGAAATCATAATGATGATCATCAATAATCATATATTGGAAATTTTATAATTTTTATTTAAAAATAATAATACTAAATTTATTGCCACAAATAAATAAGACCGAATAATAGAATCCAAATCACATCAACAAAATGCCAAAAAAGGCTTACTGATTCAACACCCATCTCACCGCCTTTATAATTATCTGGAAGAAATGATCTTAATAACATAAGCCCCATGAGTAATATCCCTGTAATTACGTGTAGACCATGGAAACCAGTAAGCAAATAAAACATTCCTCCAAATGCCCCACTTTGTAAACTGAATGAAAGTTCAGACCACTCAACGTATTGACCATAAACAAAGTAACTTCCCATCAACATGGTTATGAACCAAATGATTCTGAAACCCCAAAGATTTTTCTTATGAAGATATTTTTCTGCAAAGTAAATTACGAAACTTGAAGAAACTAAAATCACAGTATTTATAAGGGGCATTTTTACATCAATCCCATTTATTCCTTCGGGGTACCATACAGGAGAACTAATTTTAAGGACGCTGTAACCTACAAAAAAAGCAAAAAATATAATACTTTCTGAACATAAAAAAATAATAAATCCAGTCATATTATGACCGTCATGTTTTATGTGACCTGGCTTATGATTTAAAGTTAAATTTTGGTTTTCTGTGAGCATTCTTTAATGTTCTTTGAGGGACTTTTCTATATAAAATTGTTCATCTTCTACAAATGGTTTGTCTAAGCCATAACAGTATGGCTCATTTAAAACCGTTGGAATATCTTCTTCAAAATTTTCGTGAGGCGGTGGCGAGGGAAGTAGCCATTCTAAACCTATAGCCTTCCAAGGATTAGGTGGAGCTGCTTTTCCTCTTACCCAAGAACTTACCATATTCAAAATAAAAGGAATAGAGGCAACGCCAAGAATAAACGCTCCAATACTCGCTAGGACATTCCATATTGCAAATTCAGGATCATATGATGCAACTCTTCTAGGCATTCCCAATAAACCAGCCCAATGAAGTGGTAACCAATTTAATGTTGCTCCTATAAAAGTAAGAGCAAAATGAACTTTCCCTAAACCTTCATAAAACATCTTTCCTGTAAATTTTGGGAACCAGTGATAAATAGCTGCAAATATTCCAAAAGCAATGGTATTAAAAATAATATAGTGAAAATGAGCAACCACAAAATATGTATTTCCAACATGTATATCTACTGGGACTGTTGCAAGCATTACTCCAGTAATACCTCCAAAGATAAAATTAAATAATCCTCCCAAACAAAAAAGCATCGGCGTAGTTAATCTAATATTTCCACCCCATAATGTAGCTATCCATGCAAATACTTTTACACCTGTGGGGACAGCAATGAGCATAGTAGTAAACATAAATAAATTTCTCATCCACATTGGCGTACCTGTATAAAACATATGATGAACCCAAACAACTAAAGAAAGAATAGTTATCCCAAAAGAAGCTACAGCAACAAATTTATATCCAAAAAGGGGTTTTCTTGAGTAAACAGGAAAAAGTTCAGAAAATATTCCAAAGACAGGTAGAACCATCACATAAACAGCAGGATGAGAATAAAACCAGAAAAAATGCTGGAATAAAACTGGGTCTCCTCCTCCCTCAATCCTGAAAAAACTTGTTCCAAAAGTTAGATCAAAAAATAACATTATCGCTCCACCAGTTAAGGCAGGTAATCCAAGTAATTGCAATAATTGAGCAGCTAAGACAGTCCAAATAAAAATTGGCATTTTGAAAAACCCCATTCCTGGCGCACGCATTCTTATTATTGTGGTGACAAAGTTGACAGCTCCAATGATGGAGGAAATCCCAGATAATGATATTGCTATTATCCATAACATTTCACCATTTATAATTTGCCCTAGAGGATTCTGAATACTTATAGGTGGATATGACCACCAACCTGAAGAAGCTGGCCCACCAGGAACAAAGAAACTTAAAAGAAGTATTATTGAGAAAACTGGTACTAGCCAAAAGGCTAAAGCATTGAGTTTTGGGAAAGCCATGTCTGGCGCTCCTATCATCGGGGGTACTAGTAAATTTGTTAAACCACTCAAAATGGGGAAAAGGAACAGAAAAAGCATTATTGTTCCGTGCATTGTATAAAGACCGTTGTAAACAGTTGGATCAAAAAGATCTGATGGAGGTGTTATTAGCTCACCTCTAATCAACATCGCTAAAAGGCCGCCTATTAATAAAAAAAATAGAGCTGTGACGATATATTGAATTCCAATTACTTTGGCATCTGTATTAAAACTAAAAAACCTTTTCCAATCATTTGGCCCCTTTGGATAAGGGTTTTTACTCTTAACTAATCTTGGATCATAATTAACGATTGTCATTGCAGATTTCAACTATCATGAGGTCGTGATTCAATGCCGGCATCATTAACTTTTGGATCAGGAGCGGGTTTTACTGTTGCCCAACCTCTATTACCATTTCTTAGCCTTTTCTGGTACAAATTGCCAGCAGGATTTAATCCATTTTGAAGTTCTTTTTTTACAGTCTCTTTAATCCATTTGTAAAAAATTTCTTCAGACTCTACGATTACATTTGTTTGGTTTTCTGAGAAATATGCACCACTAAACATTGCATCTCTTAATCTAAATACTCCCTCTTTAGTTGGTGTAAGTGAATATGTAATTACACTTCCAGGAATAATATCTTGCTTTAATCTAAATGCTGGGACATAAAAGCTATGAATAACATCTTCTGTTATTAATCTAAAATTTGATTTTTTATCAACTGGCAAATGTAATTCAGAACTATGTATTCCATTTGGATAAATAAACTCCCAGTTCCATTGCCTCGAAATCACGTCAATTGGTCCATAATCAAAAACTTTTTTTTCCTCAACAAAAGGGACTTCTGAGCCGTAATCATATTTTATTTTTGAACCTAAGTTTTCAAGTTTATAATTAACGCTTGTTGAGTATGTTGATATTCCCAAAACTAAAAGAAGAGGAACTAATGTCCAAATAATTTCAAGTTTTAAATTGCCCTCTAAAGGTTCTCCATTACTTTCATCATACTTGGGGGCTCTATTGAAAACTAAAATCCAAGCCATTGTCCCTGAACATCCTAAAAAGATAAAAGTACCAATAGTAGTTTCAAATGCAAAAAGATTATCTACATAATGTGCAGCTTCTGAAGCTTGTATCGGTAACCAACTATATGACCAATATCCCATTAAGAGACTAAATGTGATGTTTAGTATTACTGCAATACTTATTATAAAAGTTTTTGAAAAACCACTTTTCTTTATTCTTCTTATTTTAGTATTCATTGGAATATTTGATTAAGATCTTCTCCTCTTACAAGAAGTTGGTCAGCAGTAATATGAACTCCAAAGTCACTTGCAAGCCATGCTCCTAAACTGCCATGAAGCCCCATCAAAATTAAAATTAAGGATCCAAAAAAAATATAAGACCAAGAAACTTGTCTCCCGAAATCCTTCCTAAAAATAAATCGTTGATAACCCCTCCATATAGTCATTGAAATCATTACAAATAAAATAGCTACTCCGCCAACAGCATGCCAAAGCATAGTAGAAATAGCACTTTGTCCTAAAATACTCTTCACTTCAGGTATTGGTACTGCGAGTAACATTTCAAAAAAACCAGTTGCAACTGTAAAGAAAGTTATAAACGAGGCGGCAAGAACGTTATACCAACCAACATCATGAAATCCCACTCTTGTTACAGGAAAAGCAAAAAATCTTAGAATTCTTTTTTCAAAAGGATAGAAGGCTCCTGCGATATCAAAGAATATTCCAATTGCAAATAAACCTATAGTTAAATGTACAAGATTTGGATGTAATGGAATTTTATAAGGCAAGTCATTAGGACCTAACTTATCTGATATTTCACTAATTGGTGATTTTATTAAAAGACAGAAAAGGTAGTTAAAACATTTCAAACTACTTAATTCAGAAGAAAAATTATGATTAAAAATTATCATAATAATCCATCCCTTACAGCTTGAACGACGGGCACTGTGTGCAATCCATAAATCCAAACCAACATATCACCCAAATAAACTTGAGTACAAACTAAAAGTGCTAATACAATATCTATAAAAACGAATCCTTTTGATAGAACTTGAGGGTTACTTTGTCTTGATACATATCGCCATCCTGTAATAACCGAGAGTACCCCTGCCAATGACCATCCAATGGTGCTGTGATAGTTCAAAACGTCTCTAGATATTCCATATGGATTACTGAGACCTGCTTCAATTTGACCAAATACAATAGCAATAAAGATAGCAATCGTAGCAACTGTTAAATTTAAAAAACTAACTTCAAATAAATTAGGTTTTTTGAAAATTATCCCAACAAAATCAAAGAATACAGCACCTAAAGCCATCGCAATTACAAAATGAACTACAATAGGATGAATGACATCGATCCAAGGGAGATTTTTTTCGTTCAAGGCAGGAAGCAAACTTGAAAAAAATGTAAAAGGATTGATCAAAATATTGCCCATAAAAATCTAATATTGAAGGCCCATA
>CACOFO010000024.1:0-12500 GCA_902626435.1 uncultured Prochlorococcus sp. | reverse complement strand
AATAAGATTGACTTAAGTTATTTAGGTTCAGCCTCCTTAAATATTAAGGGTTACTTTGAGTGCACATTAAAAAAATTTTTTAAAGTGACTTTCCAAGATCTCAGATCCGTTGGTTTTCAAAAAACTAAAAGTTAGCAATTGAAAACAATTTATATATTCTTGACGGGACCTCACACCTTTATTGCAAATACATCTTAAAAATTATCAAAGTAAATTTGATAAAGTTTTGACGCAATAAAAGCATCAGTTCCTAAGTTTTTAATTTTCTAGGTTCCGAGTTAAACAACAAGTGGTTAACTCATTTTGAAGGGAAAACCCTTCTTCTGGCTGAAAATAATGACCGAAATCAAATCTCCAAAGGATTCAATCATTCATCAAAAATAAGATTTAAGATAATTGCTTGAATAATGCAAAAAAAGAATATTTTTGCCCAGAAGAAAATACTAAACCATACAACCTTAATTGTGCAACCTTTTATACAAAAATTTTTTATTAATTTTTTATTTGTTCAAAGTCTCATTTAACAACTAGGCTTAAATAAAGGGGCTGTGAATGAAATGGCAGAAAGATTTAGTCAAAAAAATTTAAGAGTAAGGCCAAGTTCTGATGAAGAAAAAATTGTAACAAATGCAAAAAAACATTTTGAAAAAACTTTAGTCGAAATATCAGGAGAATTAGTTGGAAGTGTTGCTGCACTAGAACACCCAACAAAAAATAAAAAGTTAAATTATGGAGAAATATTTTTAAGAGATAACGTGCCAGTAATGATTTACCTCATTACTCAAAAACGATACGAAATTGTAAAAAAGTTCCTCACCGTATGCCTTGAGTTACAAAGTACTAATTATCAAACGCGCGGAGTATTTCCTACTAGTTTTGTTGAAGAAAATGGAAAGCTTATTGGAGACTATGGTCAAAGATCGATTGGCAGAATTACTTCAGCAGATGCAAGTTTATGGTGGCCAATTTTATGTTGGTATTATGTAAATAAAAGTGGTGATTTTGCTTTCGGAAAGAGTCAGAGCGTCCAAAGAGGTATTCAACTTTTACTAGATTTAGTTCTTCATCCAACATTCGAGGGGACCCCCGTACTTTTTGTACCAGATTGCGCATTCATGATTGATAGACCAATGGATGTTTGGGGAGCACCTTTAGAAGTTGAAGTTTTACTTCATGGATGTTTAAAAAGCTGTATAAATTTAATGGAATTGAGTCGAGCAGATCATGTAAGTAGACTATTAGATCAAAGACTTATTCTCACAAATCAATGGGTTAAAGACTTAGGAAGTTTTCTATTGAAACATTATTGGGTTACCAGTCAAACAATGCAAATCTTAAGAAGAAGACCAACCGAGCAGTACGGAGATGACCAACACTTCAATGAATTTAATGTGCAACCTCAGGTAGTTCCTTCATGGCTTCAAGATTGGTTGGAGAATAGAGGTGGATATTTAATAGGAAATATTAGAACAGGAAGACCAGACTTTAGATTTTACAGTTTAGGAAATTCTTTAGCCTGTATGTTTGAAGTTCTCCCCCCCGCAGAACAAAGAGCTCTATTTAGATTAGTTCTACACAACAGGCAGCATTTGATGGCTCAAATGCCTATGAGAATTTGTCATCCTCATATGGATGTCGAAGAATGGCAAAATAAAACTGGTTCGGATCCTAAGAATTGGCCTTGGAGTTACCACAATGGTGGGCATTGGCCAAGCTTGCTTTGGTTTTTTGGGACAGCTGTTCTTCTACATCAAAAAAAGTTTCCTTCTGATGATGTAATTCTTATGGAAGAAATGAAATCTTTAGTGGAGGAATCATATTGGTGCCAACTTAATCAATTACCAAAGCAAGAATGGGCAGAATATTTTGATGGTCCTACAGGTACTTGGGTAGGGCAACAATCAAGAACATATCAAACCTGGACAATAGTTGGATTTTTATTAATGCACCACTTCCTGAGAGAGGAGAATAATGATATTGATATGTTTAAAATTTAGAACTAAAATAAACCTAAAGTTAGAGATTTATCAATAGGTAAGCAGGCGCCAATCCCAAGATATATTGTTAAAAAAGTCCCAAACAAGAAAGCAGACATTGCTATAGGCCTCCTAAAGGGATTAGAGAATTTATTAACGTTTTCAATAAAGGGTAAAATCATTAATCCAAGGGGAATTAACGTTTGAAGTGCAATACCCAGAAGTTTATTAGGCACTACCCTAAGTATTTGAAAAACTGGATAAAGATACCATTCAGGTAATATTTCTAATGGAGTTGCAAAAGGATTTGCTTTATCTCCCAACATAGCAGGATCAAGAACTGCTAACCCCACAACACAGGCAATAGTACCTAAGATAACGACAGGAAAAATATATAATAGATCATTTGGCCAGGCTGGTTCACCATAATAGTTATGACCCATACCTTTAGCCAATTTTGCTCTTAATTTTGGATCAGATAAATCTGGTTTTTTTAACGTAGACATGAAGGACTCTGTTAATTAATTAAGTATAGAATTTTATAAAGGCCCTGAAATACCTTGTTTACGAATCATTAAAAAGTGCATCAACATAAATACTGCTAATGACCATGGCAAGACGAAAGTATGAAGACTGTAGAATCTTGTAAGAGTAGATTGTCCAACACTTTCTCCTCCTCTAAGTAGTTCAACCATAAAATCACCAATGACCGGAATTGCTGCAGGCACACCTGAAACAATCTTGACTGCCCAATATCCTACTTGATCCCAAGGTAACGAATATCCTGTAACACCAAAAGCAACAGTTATTACTGCCATTACGACACCTGTTACCCAAGTAAGTTCTCTGGGTCTTTTAAAACCACCGGTTAAATAAACCCTAAAGACATGAAGAATTAACATTAAAACCATCATTGATGCACTCCATCTATGCACAGATCTTATTAACCATCCAAAACTTACATCGGTCATTAAATAACTTACTGAACTATAAGCTTGTGTAACTGTTGGTTTATAGTAAAAAGTCATTGCAAAACCTGTTGCAAATTGAATTAGGAAGCATACTAAAGTTATGCCTCCTAAACAATAAAATATATTTACGTGGGGGGGTACGTACTTGGAAGTTACGTCGTCAGTTATGTCTTGAATTTCAAGTCTCTCTTGAAACCAATCATAAACAGATGAAGAATTCGCCATCCAAAAAAAAATTAGCTTTGATATTAAAGAGCTTACTTAAAATTCTTATACTTGGTGTTAACACTTAACCCAATGAATTCATCTTTTAACAAACTTTTAACATTCAAAATATTGATCTTTGTATTAATGATCAGTGTTTTTTGTACCAATCTTTTATTCATTGAAGAAGTGGACGCTCTCAGTGATAGCAAGCAATTAGTACTTGATGCTTGGACATTAGTAAATGAAGGTTTTTATGACCCCGAAAAGTTTGATGAAATCCAATGGAAAAGAATTAGACAAAAAACATTACAGAAACAAATTGAAACAAGTGAAGAGGCTTATTCTGCAATTGAAGATATGTTGAGACCTCTAGAAGATCCTTTTACAAGGGTTTTACGCCCAAAAGATTATGAACTCTTGAAATCAAGTAATTTTGGTAGTGAGATTAATGGCGTTGGACTTCAATTAGGTGAAGATGAAGATAGTAATAAAATTAAAGTAGTATCTACTCTTGGCGGTTCACCAGCAGAAGAAGCTGGAATAAAAAGCGGGAGTCTAATAGAAAAAGTGGATGGAATTTCATCAGAAGAATTAGGCCTTGCAAATACTGCCTCTAAATTAAGAGGCGAATCAGGAACAAAAGTTTTAGTTCAAATTTCTTCTGAATCAGGAGAACTTAAAGAAGTAGATTTAGAAAGAAGATCAGTAGACCTTAGACCAGTAAGAACAAAAAGATTAAGAGACGATTCTCATACAATTGGATATTTGAGAATAACTCAATTTAGCGAGAGCGTACCAAAAAAAGTTGAAGAAGCTCTCCAAGAGTTAAAAGAGAAAGAGGTTGAAGGATTGATTCTGGATCTCAGGAATAATTCAGGAGGACTAGTAAGCTCAGGAATAGCAGTTGCTGACTCATTATTGAGTGAGAGTCCAGTAGTAGAGACAAAAGATAGAAATGGAATCAAAGATGCAATAATTTCGCAAAAAGAGATGTCTTTTGATGGCCCAATGGTCACTTTGGTTAATAAAGGGACTGCGAGTGCAAGTGAAATACTTGCGGGCTCTTTACAAGATAACGGTAGATCAATTCTGATGGGAGAACAAACTTATGGTAAAGGTTTAATTCAATCTCTAAAAAGTTTAGGAGAAGATAGTGGCATAGCAATCACAGTTGCTAGTTACATAACTCCCAATGGTAATAATATTCAAGGTCAAGGAATGACACCTGATAAAATACTTGATCTGCCTGACGCAAGTGAATACGGAAGTGCTGAAGATAAATGGGTAAAGAATGCGGAATTATTTCTAGAGTCTGTTCTAGAAAAAGAAGAAGTTTCAAATCAAACTATTGAATCGAGTAATGAGGAAATATAAAACTGAACAATCAAAAGATTTTTAACTAGATAATAAATTTTAAACACTATGAGTATTAAAAGAATCTTTCATGATCCGATTCACAAGGAAATAGTATTTGATTCAAGGAAGCCAGAAGAATTAATGATTATGGAATTAATTGATACAGTTGCTTTTCAAAGATTGAGAAGAATAAAGCAACTTGGGGCGGCATCATTACTTTTTCATGGTGCAGAATCTAGTAGATTTACTCACTCAATTGGCGTATTTTGTATTGCAAGAAAGATATTTAAGAATTTAGTTGAGGCTAAATCTTCATTTTGTGAAAATAAATTTGTACTATATGGAGCCGCTCTGTTACATGATTTAGGTCATGGACCTTTAAGCCATACCAGTGAAGCAATATTCGATCATAATCATGAAGAATGGTCACGCAACTTAGTTCAAAATTATTCTCCAATAAATTCAATACTCAAAAAATATGACAATGAATTACCTAACAAAATTGGGGAATTGTTTGAATCGAAACAAATATTTTCAAAACCTTTAAAAACCTTGATTAGCAGTGAAATTGATTGCGATCGTCTCGATTATCTTTTACGTGATAGTTACAATACAGGGACCAAATATGGCTTAGTAGATTTAGAAAGGATTATTTCAGCTCTTACTTTTTCACCTGATGGGAATATTGCAATCAAGCCAAAAGGAGTTATCGCCATTGAGCATTTCCTAGTACTAAGAAACTTAATGTATAGAACTATCTACAACCACAGAATAAATGAAATATCAACCTGGATTCTGGGAAAAATAATAGACACAATAAAACATAATTATGAAAAAAATATTTGGTTAGATGAATCTCTTTATAAATGGATATTTGCCTCAGCAAAGGTTGATTTTGATGATTTCATAAGAAATGATGATATAACCTTTTACTACCATTTGATTAGATGGAAAGATGAATCTTTTGAGCCACTTTCTACTCTATGCAAAATGTTTATTGATAGGGATTTGTTAAAAGCATCAGACATAAGTTTTTTAAGCAAATTAAAAAGATTAGAAATCCTCGCATTTGCAAGAAAATTATGCGAATCTAAAAATTATGATTCAGGAACTTTTTGTGGAATTAAGGAAAGATCTTTTAGTGGTTTCGAAGCTAATAACGCACTACAAATATGGGATGGTACCTTACAAAACTCATTAGAAAATAGTTCTTCATTAATAAAAGCTTTAATAAAACCAAAGGAAAGCGCCTTTATCATTTACCCAAGTGTAATCAAAAATGAAATTCAAAATCAAATTTCAATAATAAAAAATACCTAAATTTCAATCCATGGTAATCGTTGTAAATAATCCTAAAAGTAAATATTCAGAGATTATTTATTTAAGAGAATCTAACAATATTAATGAAATTTTTAAAAAAATTTCTTCTATTAAAGGACCTTTAGAGGTGAAAATTTTCGTAATAAATGACTCAATAAGTTCTCATAAATTATCAAAATTCAAAAATATTTTTGAAAAAATTAATATTGTATCTCTGCGTATTTACTCAAATAGCAGAGATACAATATTAGCTGGAAAATCTCTAAAGATAGATTCAAATTTTGTCAATGAACGAGAGATTAAAAATAAGTTGCATTTATTCAATTTAAAAGAAACAAAAGATATTCTTCATGAAGGAACAGTAAGGTCAGGAGATAGAATATCTTCAAATGGAAACCTCTGCATTATTGGAGACGTTAATCCCGGAGCCATAGTTTCCGCCAAAAAAAATATTTACGTTTGGGGCAAACTTCTAGGGGTTGCTTTCGCCGGAAATGGTGGAGATAAAAATGCCTCTATTACATCACTCTATTTAAACCCTTTACAATTAAGAATTGCAGATGTAATTGCTATTGGACCAAAGGATAAGCCCAAAAATTGTTATCCAGAAATTGCTGTAATCGAGAAACAAACGATAATTATCAAACCACACATAATCGAAACAAAAAATTAATCAATGATTTGCAATAAATTTATTAACACTTAATAAATTTAAGAATTACTTAATATTTAAAATATTTAACTTTCTGGAAGTGGCTTTATTATTTGTAAAATTCTTAAAATCGTGGGGAAAAATACTCGCACAATACTAATTTGTTCAGGTAAAGGAGGTGTTGGCAAAACCACTCTAACTGCAAACCTAGGCATCGCACTAGCTAATAGCGGTGCAACAACAGCTGTATTAGATGCTGATTTTGGCTTAAGAAATTTAGATCTTCTTCTCGGATTAGAAAATCGCATTATTTATACGGCTCAAGATGTTCTTGACAAGAATTGTCGTCTTGACCAAGCGTTGGTTAGACATAAAAAGGAACCCAATCTTGCTCTTCTACCCGCTGGGGATCCAAGGATGTTGGATTGGATGAAGCCCGAAGATATGAAAAAAATTAGTGATTTGCTAAGTGAAAAGTTTGATTTTGTCTTAGTAGATTGTCCTGCTGGTGTAGAAGATGGGTTTAAAAATGCTCTTGCAGCTTGTAAAGAAGCTATTGTTGTTACAAACCCGGAATTATCTGCAGTACGCGATGCCGATAGAGTAATAGGAATTCTGAATACCTCTGATATTGAGCCTATTCAACTTGTAATAAACAGAGTTCGTCCCAATATGATGGCAAGTCAAGAGATGCTATCTATCGATGATGTCCAAGGGATACTTTCTTTGCCTTTGTTAGGTATTGTTTTAGAAGATGAACAGGTAATTATAAGCACAAATAGAGGAGAGCCACTGACACTTACAGATAGTAGATCTCCTGCAAAAAAATGTTATTTAAATGTTTCTGAAAGACTCACAGGAAAGGATGTACCAATTATTGATCCAAAAAATGAAGGTAAAAGTCTTAAAGACAAATTCATGAGATTAATGCAAACAAAAGTTTTTTAAAATGATGACACTCAGAGATCTTATAAACAAATTACTAGGCAGAGAAACGGCTAGTGCCAATACAGCTAGAGAAAGATTACAACTTGTACTTGCTCACGACAGAGTTGATATGAGTTCTTTAACAACTGATCTTTTAGATAAGATGAGGAAAGAAATTCTCGATGTTGTTGCTAAATATGTTGAGATTGATTTTGATGAGGTAGCAGTAAGTTTAGAGACTGAGGATAGAATGACTGCACTAGTAGCTAATCTACCAATCAAAAGAACTATTTCGGGAGATATAAAATTCAAAAAAAATCATAAAACTGATAAAGCTGATAAAGATATCAAAAAGTAATAAATTTTAAAAAAGCTAAAAAAATGCTTATAAGTCCCTCCCTAATTGTAAGATGAAATGATTGCCGGCTTAGCTCAGCGGTAGAGCAGCGCTTTTGTAAAGCGAAGGTCATCAGTTCAAATCTGTTAGCCGGCATTTTATTTTATTTAGTTCTTATAAATATTTTTTCCCGAAAGTAACGAAATCAAACCTATTAGAGCAATTATAGGGAATAATCTTATTTCAAGGACATACTCTAATAAAGACGCTAGGGGTTCAAATATCCAATAAGTAAAAAATTGAATTAATAAAACAAAAAATAATAATATAAACATTAATTTAATTCCCTAACTAATACTTCTCCCTCTCTAATAATGCACCAATCGCCTTTTTTCTTCCACAATATAATGGTACTTGCTTTACCACTACTTTTTTCCCAGGGGCAAGGGCCTAAAATTTTTGCAGAAGGGAAGTCTAAAGCAATCCCCTCAGCTGTCATTGACCCCTTGAAACCTGAAATGTTTGCACTTGAAGTTAACAATGGGCCAGTTTCTTTCATGAGAGATTGAGCCATTTGAGAATTTGGAATTCTTAACCCAAGTGTAAGATCTTTGCTTGTGAGGATTAAAGTCTTCTTTTCTGAAGAAGGAATAACCATTGTCAGTGCTCCAGGCCAATAATTCGAAGCAATATTTTTGTAATCTTCTTTTGCTGATTCGTGAACATAATCTATTAATTGTTCTTGTTCTGATCCCATAAGAATTAAGGGTTTATTTTTATCTCTTTTTTTAAACTTATAAATAATATTTGAAAATTTTGGCAAGCATCCAATTGCAGGCAAGGTGTCTGTTGGGAAAATAATTGGCAAGCCGCTTTTAAGAGTCTTTAAAGCCAATTCGCGATCTACTAAATTCATTTATATTTTTATCAACAATTTATTTATATCTCCCAATGGTAAACCTACCAATACCTGAAAGATCATTCACGATTTCTATTGATGTAAATTTATTTTTTAAAAGTAGTTGTTTCACTTTTTCACCTTGATCAAAATGATTCTCTAAAATCAACCATCCCTTATCTTTTAAAAATAATGGTGCTTTTTGTACTATTTCCCTAATATGTTTCAAACCATCTTCGCCTCCTATTAAAGCAATTTTAGGTTCGAAATTTTTAACTTCTTTGGGTAATGTTTCATAAGTATCTTTAGGAATATATGGCGGGTTTGAAATAGCGAGGTCTAATTTCCCTTTATAACTTTCAAGAGGTGCCCACCAATTTCCACAAAAAAATTTCAAATTTGATTTTTTTGAAGAATTTATATAATTTTTATTGGCTATTTCTAATACATTTTGATCTATATCAGTTGCAACGCCGTCGCTTAATGGATAAGCCAATGCCAAAGCAATACTAATTGCTCCTGATCCAGTTCCTAGTTCAGCAAAAAATAATTTTTCTGACTTCTTTCGAAATATATTGAAGACAATATCAACTATGAGCTCTGTTTCTGGTCTAGGAATGAGTACTTTATTAGTAACTTTTAATTTTAAGTCCCTCCAAAAGGTTATTCCACAAAGGTATTGTATTGGGCAAGATTTTAGTAAATGATTGTCCCATACAGATTCTAAAAATTCTAAGTTTTTTTTTAAATATAAGTTTCCAATAGGAGTTATACTTATCAAGTTTTGATCACTAGTCGATATACCGCCTATACAATCTATTAAAACAGCAAAAGATTGTTTATCGCCTCCCTTAGAAAGTTGCTTTTTTTTCCAAAATAAAAATTCTTCTGCAGAAATGCAAAGCATTTAATAAAACACTAGCCTTTCGGTCCAAGCTTACCTTTACTAGAGTCTGAATAGAAGCTTGACTTTTCACCTTCTTGAGTGGATAAAAATAAACCTATAAGGAAAATGGTTGGAACCCCTACAAATAAAAGGCTCGCTACAAATCCAAAATTAGTCGTTTCCATTTAGTTAACTATTTCTATTAATTATTAAGACTATAGGCATATATCGTAAAATAAAGTGGAAAAATCAACAAATTTTATCAACTGATTAACAGTCTTAAACAATTTAGCGGGGTAATCTTTTATTTTCACTAATTTTTTTTAATTCTTCCAAATTTGATGGAGGAGATTGTGGTTTTGTTAAAATTATGGCAGAAGATCTTATCAATGTTTGGCATGCAAGGCGCCAGTTTTCTGGTTTGTTTTTAAGTTTTTCCTCTTCAACAAAAGTAAGTGGGCTTAGGGAATTTTTGTTTCCTCCTTCAACTGAAATAAAACAACTACTGCATTGTCCCGCGCCACTGCAGTTTCCTAATAGACCTTTAAGTCCATAAAGTTGTAATTTCTCTCTTATTACTAATTCTCTTAAATTTTCTCCTTGCTTACATTGGATATCCAACCCTTCTCGGATAAATCTGATAGTTGTCATTTTTTTAGTTATTTTTTATATTTTGACGCCTTTCTTTGAGAATTGTGACCAAAATATTAACAATTTTTAGTCAAAAATTCCTTGTAAATTAAGTCCTGCAAATTGATTTGACCAATTGTTGCTAGAAAATAAATTTATTTACAAAAATCCCTCAAAGACTAAAAAACCCTTACTATCGTGATGTTTAGCTGTTTATTCAGCATAGTTACTAGAAATTAACCGATGGGATTGCCTTGGTATCGAGTTCACACAGTAGTTATTAACGACCCAGGTCGACTACTTGCTGTGCATCTCATGCATACTGCATTATTAGCCGGCTGGGCCGGTTCTATGGCTCTTTATGAATTAGCCATTTTTGATCCTTCTGATGCTGTTCTCAACCCAATGTGGAGGCAGGGAATGTACGTTATGCCTTTCATGGCAAGACTAGGTATCACAAGTAGTTGGAACGGATGGGATATAACAGGTGCTACAGGGGTTGACCCTGGATTTTGGAGTTTTGAAGGGGTTGCAGCAGCCCACATTGTATTTAGTGGACTTTTAATTCTTGCATCAATATGGCATTGGACTTACTGGGATCTAGATTTATGGGAAGATCCAAGAACAGGAGAACCTTCTCTTGATCTCCCGAGAATTTTTGGAATTCACTTACTTTTAGCAGGAATTACTTGCTTTGGATTCGGAGCATTTCATTGCGCAAACGTTGGGATTTGGGTTTCAGATCCCTACGGTTTAAGTGGTCATGTAGAACCTGTTTCCCCTTCCTGGGGAGTAGATGGATTTAATCCTTTTAATCCCGGAGGAATAGTTGCAAACCATATTGCAGCTGGACTTTTAGGAATTATTGGGGGAATTTTCCATATAACTAACAGGCCTGGAGAAAGGCTCTATAAAGCACTAAGGCTTGGAAGTTTAGAAGGAGTTTTAGCAAGTGCTCTTGCAGCTGTTCTTTTCGTGTCATTTGTTGTCGCGGGGACAATGTGGTACGGTTCAGCAACAACGCCAATAGAGTTATTTGGTCCTACTAGATATCAATGGGATTCAGGATATTTTAAAACTGAAATTAATAGAAGGGTTCAAGCTGCTATGGATGATGGAGCCACTAAAGAAGAGGCATATGCATCAATTCCCGAGAAGTTAGCCTTTTACGATTATGTTGGAAATAGTCCTGCAAAGGGAGGTTTGTTCAGAGTTGGAGCGCTTGTTAATGGTGATGGTTTACCTACTGGTTGGCAAGGTCATATTGCTTTTCAGGACAAAGAAGGTAACGATTTAGAAGTTAGAAGAATACCTAATTTCTTTGAAAACTTCCCTGTTATTCTCGAAGATAAAGAGGGTAATGTAAGAGCTGACATACCATTTAGAAGAGCTGAAGCAAAGTATTCATTTGAGCAAACTGGCATTACTGCAACTATTTATGGGGGAGACCTTAATGGTCAAACATTTACTGATCCTGCAGTAGTTAAAAGATTAGCTAGAAAGGCTCAGCTTGGTGAAGCATTCAAGTTCGATAGAGAAACATATAAATCTGATGGTGTATTCCGTAGTTCCCCGAGGGCATGGTTTACATATGCTCACTTATGTTTCGGATTGCTCTTCTTATTTGGCCATTGGTGGCATGCTGCTAGGACTCTCTATAAGGGGAGATTTGCTGGAATTGACGCTGAGATTGGAGATCAAGTTGAATTTGGTTTATTCAAGAAACTCGGTGACGAAACCACAAGAAGAATCCCAGGAAGGGTTTAAACTAAACTTTATTATTTAATTCATTATGGAAGCTTTTGCTTACGTTCTTATCCTAACTCTCGCAGTTGTTACCTTATTCTTTGCTGTCGCCTTTAGAGACCCACCTAAATTTGATAGAAAATGAATTTCAAAAAAACCTCTTTTGAAAGAGGTTTTTTACTTTTCATTAATAATATAATATTCTAGTATTAGAGTTATAGAGCGCCTCATTTCACTATATGCAGTGTCCAACCTGTCAAAACACAGATAGCAGAGTTTTGGAATCAAGATCTGCTGACAGTGGTAAAAGTGTTCGAAGAAGAAGAGAGTGCTTAAATTGCAGCTTTAGATTCACAACATATGAGAGAGTAGAATCAATGCCAGTTTCAGTTATAAAAAAAGATGGTAGTAGAGAATTATTTGATAAACAAAAATTATTTACTGGCATATCAAGAGCTTGTGAAAAGACTAACTTCAGTAGTGAAGCAATTATTAATTTTGTAGATGGAATTGAATCACAAATAGTTCAAGAATCTAATAAGGATATCAAATCTTCACATATAGGAGAATTAATACTCAAAAATCTTAGGAAAG
>CACOFO010000023.1 GCA_902626435.1 uncultured Prochlorococcus sp. | reverse complement strand
AGCATCTACAAGAGTTGCAGCAGAAGCAGTTTTATCAATGACTAAAAAGCTTATTGCATTAGATCCTCCCTCCAGCACTGACTCAGAAGATTGGGCTGCTTACAGTAATACATTTTCTAGATATGTTGCGGTTAAAGAAGAGCAAGCGAAAGAAACTAAAAAAGAAATTCTAATTTTATGGACAGATTATTTCAAACCAGTTCACTTAGAAACTTATCCAGACTTACATGAAACCATTTGGAAGGCAGCTAAATTATGTAGTGCCTGCAAAGTTAATATTGATTTAGCTCAAGCTGAAGAACTAATGAGTTATGTAGAAAAGATTCATAATATTTTCTGGGCATCCAAAGGAAGATCAGACGCTTTTGTAAAAGCAAGTTAAATAATTATCTTCAAAATCATCTTTGACTTAATCTTATTTGTCTTAGGTTTAAGAAAAACCGCGATTATTAGTGGTGATTCTATGCTGCCTTCTCTTAAAGAGGGAGACATAGTTTTTTTCAAAATATATAAGGAAAAGTATTCAGCTCTTAAACCCGGACAAATAGTAATTTTCAATCATCCACTTAAAAATATAATTTGTATTAAAAGAATAAGTTTAGTTAATCAAAATAATATCGGGGTTCTTGGCGACAATATTGAATTTAGCGAAGATAGTAATAAATTTGGACTCTTAAATAATGAAAAAATCATCGGGATTGTTACCTCTAAACTAATTACTCCCAAATTAAATATTTTTTAATTCAGAAAAACAAACGCACTTCTCTGAATCCAAAATAATCCCATTGAAAAGGATAGCCCTCCTGCAACACAGATTAGTCTTTTTATAAATTTTTGACCCACGTTTAAAGTTGTAAAAGATATTAAGCAAGTAAAAAGATTCATACTTATTAATGACCCAATCAAATATGAAATCAAATAAAAGCAAGCACTAATTACAGGAAGAGCTAATGCAGGCAAAACTGCAAGAAAATGCGAACCTCCTGCTATACCATGAAGTAATCCTAAACCTGTTAATGCATGGGAGTGCTTATTATTATTTTTTTGTTCCTTAGTATGAAAATGATAGTGACGATGAGCAAACCCATTTTCATGTTTGTGAGCGTGAGAATGCATGCTTAATTGAAAAGAATTTTTTACCGCAATTACTCCAACAATTAGAAGCGAAATTCCAACCAAGAATTCGGCAATGTTAGAGAATTTGTTTAACGGCGTAAAATCCTTTATAAAAATTGCTAAAAAAGCTAATAAAAGAACTCCAGAAGAGTGACCCAACCCCCACGAGAAGCCATTTCTAAGAGCTTTTTTGGGGCTATTAATTGCTGAGGGTGCCATTGCGATTAGGTGATCTGCACCACTTATTACATGAACAAATCCAGCGAGAACACCCGTTAGCATTACTGCCTGCATATATATTTAATACAACTTTATTTATTTAATTTTATAGCACAATTATATGTCAAGATTAAATGGCACGATTTAATGTCAAATTAAATTTAGTTAAATAATTTTTTGAAAGATTCTCTAATATTACTTTCTCTCATAAAAGTTTCACCAATCAATACTCCCTTGATCCCAATAGATCTAAGCGATTCTAAATCTTCGGCACAATTAATTCCTGATTCACTAATGGGAAGAATATTTTGTTTTGAAAATATATCTGCATATAAATTCATCAATTCTATTGATGTTTTTAAATCTGTTTTAAAAGTCTTTAAATCCCTATTATTTATTCCAATCAAATTAAAAGATTTTAGCTTTAGTATCCTTTCTAATTCATTATCATTATGGACTTCAACCAGAACACTCATCTTTAAATTATCAGCAATTTTTTTTAAATAAATTAAATCATCATCACTTAAAATCGCTGCAATTAATAATATGGCATCAGCACCAGATACCCTTGCTTTATAAATCTGATAAGCAGAAATAATAAAATCTTTGCAGAGTAAAGGAAGATCAGTTGATTTTCTTACATTTTCAAGAATTTCATAACTACCTTGAAAAAACCTTTTATCGGTAAGTACTGAGATACATGATGCACCTAATCCTTCATAACAAATTGCTATCTCTTCAGGGTTAAAATCTTTTCTAATAACTCCTTTACTCGGACTAGCTTTTTTTATTTCAGCAATTACTCCTGGTTTTATTTTTGACTCCAAGATATTTTTATAAAAATCTTTGGGGGCAGGGAGGTTCTCAATCTTTTTGATGAGATCTTCTAAAGAAACTACTTTTTTAAAATTCTTAATTTCAATGTCCTTATGCCATACAATTTCTTCCAGAATATTTTTTGCTTGTGCTTCTCTATGAGGTACAGCATATTCTAAATTTTCTACCCTTACTGTTGGATTTGGCGGTCTGCGTCTTATCTCCATTAATTTTAGATATTATTTTATTTGAGAAGCCGCTTGTTTATATGCGACCTCAACAACTTCACTAAGAGTGGGATGAGTATGAACTTCTTTAGATAATTCAATTACATCTTGGTTCCTTGAAATAGCATTCGAAATTTCTTGAATTAAATCAGCTGCATGTAACCCAAAAATATGAGCACCTAATACTTTCCCATTATCTTTATTAAAAATCAACTTCATCAATCCATCACTCTCCAATTCAGCTAATGCTTTTGAATTAGCCTTAAAGAAACTTTTGACAACTCCCAAAGTAAAATTTTCTTTTGCAGATATCTCTTTAGCTTCGTCTTCCGAGAGACCAACTGAACTTATCTCAGGGTGAGTAAAGGTTGCTGCAGGGATACTTTTATAGTTAATTTCGACATTTCCACCGCAAATATTTTCAACAGCAATAGTACCCTGCGCTGCAGCTGTGTGGGCAAGCATTAGTTTACCTGTTACATCTCCAACAGCCCAAATGTTTGGTATTATTTCATCACCATTCTTAACTCTCATTTGATCATCAATAGGAATGAAACCTTTTACTGTTTCGATACCCACCGACTCAAGATTTAAGTTGTTACTATTAGGGCTTCTGCCAGTTGCAACTAGTACAGCGTCAACTTCTAAAGTTTCTAGAACTTCATTAGATTTTGCATCTGTCAGTTCTATTTTTACAGGGCATCCAGGTGTTATTTTTGTCGCAAAGACATTTGATTTTGTATCTATATCTCTTGCTTGAATAAGGTTCTTCTTAGCAATTTTTGTGATGTCTGGATCAAATGTTGGCATAATATTTTCCAAAGCCTCGATCATGGTAACTTCACAACCTAGCGCGGTATAAACATCAGCAAATTCAAGTCCTATATATCCGCTTCCAATAATTGCTATCCATCTTGGAAGCCACTCAAGTTTAACCGCATCATCACTAGTAAATACAGTCCTATTATCCACAGTTATTCCACGGGGCACAAAAGGAGAAGAACCAGTTGCTATAACAACATTCTTACATTTAAAAAATCTTATCAATGCCGTTTTTATCTCTTACACCTACTTTTTGATTTCCTTCAATTCTGCCAATGCCCAAAATAATTTCAACTCCACTCCTTTTAAGAGTTTTTGTTAAATTTTCTCTAACATTTAAGACTAAATTATTTGCATGATCTGCAATTTTTGATCTCTCGAACCTTACTGGGGAAGCATGAATACCAAATTTAGCTAAATGCTCATAATCAGCTATTTCTCTGACTTTTCCACTTGCAGCCAAAAGGGCTTTAGAGGGGACACAACCCTTGTTAACACAAGTGCCTCCCATATCAGAAGATTCAACTATTGCGACTTTCAGTCCCTTACCAGCAGCATGTTTAGCGGCATCAAAGCCTCCATATCCTGCTCCTATTACGATTAAATCAAAATCAAAACTTGAATCAGTCACTTTTTTATTCACTTATTAGAGGTGTATGCGACTCTTTTTCGTTCTAGTAATAATGGAACTGCAACACAAGCCACATTTAATGATTCTACAAGCTCACTATGCGGAATTGTAATTGTTTCATTAAAAGCTTCTTGAATTTTTTTATGAATACCTTGACCTTCATTACCTAAAATTAATGCTATGCGTTTAGACCAATCAATTTCCCAGTAGGGTTTTGAAATTTTTTCTGAACTTTTTTTATTGCTACTTGTAGAGAAAATCTTAAATCCTACATTTGATAATTCATACAAAGACTTGAATAAAGAATTTAATATTTCTTCCTCAGATCCATCAAATCTTAAAAATGGCAAATGAAAAACTGCACCAGAGGACGCCCTTAACACCTTTTGGCCTAATGGGTGCGCACCTCCAGCTAAGAAAATTGCATCAACACCAGCAGCTAAAGCAGTTCTAAAAAGACTACCCATATTCCCTGGATCTTGAATCCTGTCGAGAACAAGAACAAAATCATCTTTCCTATTAAATTGATAACTAGGTAATGTTGAAATCTCAACTAAAGCTGCTATTCCATCTGGATTAATTGTTGAAATCGCAGATGCCAAAACTTCCTCTGAGACAATATTTATTAATGACTGATGAAATTTTTTGCTTAGATTTTGATTCTTTCTAAGCCATTTTTCAGTAACTAGAATTTTTGAGAGATTTTTTCCAGACTTCAACAATTCTTCTATGAGATGAGTGCCCTCTATGCAAAAAAAGTCTTTGTCTTTGCGAGAAGATCCACTTTTCAATGATCTAAATCTTTTAACTAGATTATTATTTTTACTAGTTATTTTTAAAAAATTATTTTCTATGAGTAAATTAAAAATTTTGTTATCAAATACATATTAGTTGTATTAATGTTTTGATCAATTGTTTATTGAATTTTCATTTCCTAAGTAATAAAAAAATTACTTTTTCACTTTTAATTAAGATTCAAGACGTTACATGGGGTAGACTTACAAATTATATTTTGTCATGATATATCTTATAAATTAACCCTTAATGATTTGCGTAAGCAAAAGAAGTCATATCTTAAATCTCAAAATTTAAAGATTTTTGGCCAAGGCAAGTTAAACGGAATAGTGCAGATAAGTGGTGCGAAGAATTCGGCCTTAGTTTTATTGGCGGCATCATTGCTAACTAATGAAAAAATAATTCTTGAAAATGTCCCCTTTCTTACTGATATTGAGAAAATGGGTAATATCTTAAAAAATTTAGGAGTTGATTTAGTAGATAAAAATAGCCAATTAGAGATAAATCCAACAAATATTTCTATTAAAGAACTTCCATATGAACTTGTTAATGGATTAAGAGCCAGTTTCTTTTGCATAGGTGCACTATTGACGAAATTTGGAGAGGCTCAAGTACCCCTACCAGGTGGATGTAATATTGGATCAAGACCAATAGAAGAGCACATTAATGGACTAATCGCATTGGGAGCAGACATTTTTATTGAGGAGGGAATTGTCAAGGCAAAGATAAGGGGGAATAAAAATAAACTTCATGGTACTCACATTAAATTAAATTGTCCAAGCGTTGGTGCAACTGAAACTTTAATAATGGCTGCATCTCTAGCAGAAGGAAGAACAACTATTAAAAATGCTGCGAGAGAGCCTGAAGTGCAGGATTTATGCCAAATGCTTAATAAAATGGGAGCAAAAATTTATGACTCCGGTAAAGAAACAATAATTATTGATGGTGTTAATAAGCTAAGCGGTTGTACCCATAAAGTAATTCCAGACCGAATAGAAGCTGGAACTTTTCTGATAGCTGCTGCTGCAACTTCCTCTTCAATAACAGTTTCGCCAGTGATCCCACATCATCTTGAAGCTGTTACTAATAAGCTTCAAGAAAGTGGGAGTAAAATTACTATTAAAGGTAATTCGATTTCAATCAAGGGTATAGAGATTAAAGGAGTAGATATTGAAACAGCTCCTTTCCCTGGATTTCCTACTGATTTGCAGGCACCATTTACAGCTCTAATGACAATAGCAAATGGTGAATCAAAGATAACGGAAACAATTTTCGAAAACAGAATGAATCATATTCATTTACTTAATAGAATGGGTGCCCGTATATCATTAAACAAAAACGTAGCTCACATCAAAGGTGTTAAAAAAATTAGTGGGATGAATCTTGTGGGATCAGATTTGAGGTCATCAGCTGCATTAATAATTGCAGGAATCATCGCAAAAGGTAGGAGTAAGTTTTATGGATTAGAACACTTAGATAGAGGTTATGAAAATTTTGAGTTAAAACTAAAGAATTTAGGTATTAAGATAATTAGAGAGATTAATAAAAGTACCTTTGAGAAGAATGGATATAAAGGTAAACCTAAATCTGAGGATTTATCAAAGCTTAAAGCAGCTTAGTATTGCGACAAGATAAGGAACTTTGAGCATTTAATAAATTAATTAAACGTAAGCGATATTGACTAGTGAAATACAACCCAAAAATATAAACAATAATATTAAAAAACGATTAGACCAAACTTTATTCAAACCTATAAACTTAAATTCATTCATACCCAAGTTCCACTATTGGATCCAAATGCTGTAAGTATTGTAACTGCAACAAATAGATATGGGACAAATTTGAGGGATAAATTTTTAGCTTTAGTTTTGGACATAATCTTTTTTTCTAAATATAACACAATATTACTAATCATGAAGCCATCTCACCAAAAAAAAGACTTTTACTCTTATTTAATCACAAAATTGTATCATAAATGTTTATTTTTTTATTTTTATCTTATTTCTTGTCAGCAAATCCAAAAAATATGGCTCTTTGTTTAACCCAAAAAGATTAACTATTAACAAACATTATCTTGTTCACTTTTCCTTAAGCAAAATGATAGTCAATAAAAAGATTTTTGTTATAATAAAAAAGTTCATTTTTTCAAAAGCCTTGGGAGCGTGGTGGAATTGGTAGACGCACCGCACTCAAAATGCGGCACCTTCGGGTATGTCGGTTCAAGTCCGACCGCTCCCACTTTGATGAATACTTATAGTCGATTCGATATATCCTTCAAAAAAGGAAAAGGTTGTTGGCTTTGGGATAAAACAGGCAGAAAGTATCTTGATGCAGTCGCTGGCATAGCAACTTGCAGTCTTGGCCATAGCGATAGAGTCTTAAGAAGAAGACTATCAACTCAACTAAAAAAGATTCAACACATTTCAAATCTCTACAACATTGAAGAACAAGAACAATTAAGTAGAACTTTAACGAATATAAGTTGTGCTGAAAGCGTTTTTTTCTGCAACAGTGGTGCGGAAGCAAATGAATCAGCAATTAAATTAATTAAAAAATTTGGAAATACAACAAATAAAGGTAAAGAATCAATTATCCTCGCAGCAGAATCCAGCTTTCATGGAAGGACGTTGGCAGCCTTGAGCGCGACTGGTCAGCCCAAATATCAAAAAGGTTTCGAACCAATGATGAAAGGGTTCAAATTTTTTAAATTTAACAATTTTGATTCTGTAAAAAAATTATTTGAAGAATGTGAAAAAAAGGATCAAAAAATTTCCGGCATTTTAGTTGAACCAATACAAGGAGAAGGCGGGGTAATTCCTGGAAGTGAAATATTTTTTAAAAGTCTAAGAGATATATGTGATAAATATAATTCTCTTCTCATTTTGGATGAGGTCCAAAGTGGAGTAGGTCGAACTGGGAAAATGTGGGGTTATGAGAATTTAGGAATTGAACCTGATGGATTTACACTTGCTAAAGGATTGGGAGGAGGTCATGCTATTGGAGCATTATTGGTAAAAGAAAAAGCTAACATTTTTTCTCCAGGAGATCATGCCAGCACTTTTGGAGGGAACCCATTCGCCTGTAGAGCTGCCCTAACTGTATTAGAAGAAATAAATAGAAGAAATCTTATCAATAATGTTTATCTAAGAGGGGAACAATTAAGTTCTGGGTTTGAAGAATTGTCAAAAAAATTTCCAAATATTATTAGCGGGAAAAGAGGTTTAGGTTTAATACAAGGTCTTGTGATCAATGATGATTATGCTGATGCAAAAAAAATTACATTAAAAGCTTTTGAGAAAGGATTGTTGGTTGTTCCTGCAGGTGGAAACGTTGTAAGGATTGTCCCACCATTAGTTATATCTCGAAGAGAAATTAATATTCTTTTGGATAAACTAAATTCAATTTTTGAAGAATCATAGCAATTCTAATTTTGAAAAATGCAAATTTAAAAATTTTTGAATTATCACCCAAATTTGAAAGGGATAATATCAAGTTAAGTTTATCAAGAATTAAAAAAGCTCTTCAAGAACTTGGAAATCCTTGCAAGAATATACCTGCAATACAAATTATTGGAACCAATGGGAAAGGATCAATCGCGGCATTTTTAGAAAGTATACTTTTTGAAGCTAAAAAGAATTTTGGTGTAACGACATCTCCTCATCTTTTTGAAGTTTATGAGAGGATTAGAGTTAATAAAAAAAATATTAACAAAACTGATTTTGAAAAAATTTATAAATTAATAGAAGAAAAATTTTCAATCTTTGAATTAACTCCTTTTGAAAAAATCATTTGCTGCGCACTAAATTTTTTTGATAATGAAAAAGTTGAATTGCTGATTCTTGAAGCTGGCTTAGGGGGACGACTAGACGCGACAACAGCCCATAAATCAAGGCCAATAATTGCTATTGGGAATATTGGCTTAGACCATAAAGAATTTCTTGGAGATACGATTGAAAAAATTGCCATGGAAAAATTAGCAGTTATTGAGAAAAACGCGATTGTCATCTCATGCAACCAAAATAGTCAAGTTGAAAAATTAATAACCAAAAAAGTTGAAGAAGTTGGAGCAGAAATTATCTGGAAAGGTTCAATTTCAAAAAGTTATGAGCTTGGATTAAAAGGAATTTTCCAAAAGCAAAATGCTTCAGTAGCCGTTGGAGCAATTGAAGCGCTGAATAATTTGGGATTTAATATTAAACAAAAACATATATTTGAAGGTCTTAAAAAGACAGTTTGGAAAGGAAGGCTAGAAATAATAAATTATTTCAACAGAAAAATTCTTGTAGATTGTGCGCATAATTATCCCGCTGCTAAAGCACTCTCTAATGAGCGAAGCAATTGGGAGAATGAAGATGAAGGTATTTATTGGATTTTGGGTGTCCAAAGACAAAAAGATATTTACGCAATATTAAAAACACTTCTAAAAAAAAATGATCACTTATTACTTGTGCCAGTTCCAAACCAACCTAGTTGGCAATTAAAAGATCTCTTCCAGATTAAAGAAATTGACTTTCAAAAAACAATTGAATTTAAAACATTTGAAAATGCAATTGAGTATTTATTTTCCCTAGAAAAATGGCCACCTAATAATCCTGTTCTAACAGGCTCTATTTTTTTAGTTGCTGAATTTATAAAATTTGCAAATAAACAGAACTGTTAGATAGTAAATTGTTCCTTCATTTCCCAACCTTCCAATTTTCCCGGATTTAATAGCCCTTTAGGATCAAATTTTAATTTCGCTTTTACTTGATCTGCATCCACTACTCCGAGACCTCCTCCTTCGACAGTTAACACATGGGGATTAAAAATAAACGCCCCAAGTTTCTTACAATCTTCCATTATTTCATTTAACTCTTCTACCCCATTCCACTTTAATACGGGCAAAGCCGCTAATCGCGGTGATCCTTGTTGAGAAACTGCCTCTAAATGCCAAAGAACTTTTTTTTTCCATTTTTTTCTCAAAAAATTAATTAATTCTATTTCATTATTGAGCGGCAAAAGCATCTGTAAATACGTCCAATTTTTATCCCTAGACCTCATATGAAGAGTTGTATGATTCCATACAACTTCAGAAATTCCATTGACAAGTTTTTCTTCTTCCCCAAGGAGCGTAGATTTAACTTTGAATTTTTTACAAATCAACTCGATCGTTTTTGTTCCTCCAAGAGTAGATTGAACTAATATCTTGTGACTTTTAGAATTACTTTTAAACCATTTTGGCATTTGATCTACAATTTCATCTTCAAGGATTGCTCCTAATTTCAGATCAATTGCGGCACTTGTGAAAGTTTTTAATATTTCTATTGTTTTTTCAAATTCAATACAGTCAATAACTATTGAATACCACTTACGTTTGATGTCAGTAGCAAGTAATAAAGAAGTAATTATTCCATTAGTCCCATAAGCATGATTTAGAGGTTCGGATTCTTGAGCATCAAATTTTAATAAATCAGGTTTTTCATTCATCGTCACTGCCTCTAAACCAATAAGATTTCCTGGATCTCTTAAGAATCCCCACCTAATAGACCCAATACCTCCTGAACCACCTGCAATGAAGCCTCCAATTGTAGCGGTTTTCCAAGTACTAGGAAGCAACCTTAATTCCCTCCCATATTTCTCTAATTGTTTGTTCAAATCTCCCATGACACATCCAGATTGTACTTTCACAAAACCTGTATTTGGATCAAATTCTTCTAATTTATTTAAGTAACTCATCTGCATTACAACACCTTTAAACAATGGGACAGCTTGTCCATAATTACCTGTGCCTGAACCCCTTAAAGTAAGAGGGATAGAAAATTCCCAACAAATTTCTGCTACTTTCTTCACCGCGTTATGATCATTCGGTCTAACCACCAAATCAGCAATGCATTCGTCTAATTTTTCAGTAAGGATTGGAGAGTAATTATAAAAATCTTTTGAAAGTCTTTTAATATCAGATTGGCTGTCAATAATTTCTAAGTTAGTGACTTCCCTGAATTTATCTAAAAGTTCTAGATTATTTAATGACATTATTAAAATTATTAATGTTTACATAAAATAGTCGATTAGCAATGCAAATCGCCTTTTATAAATACTTTTCTTTTTAGATTACTAGAAAACACATCGGCCCATCTTTGTGCATCCACAATTACGAAATCAGCAGGACAACCCTTTTTAATTAAACCATCCCATTTTAAATTTAATAATCTGCTTGGAGCAAAAAAAATCGAAGATAGAGTCATTCTCTCCCACGGATTAAGTTGAAGCATAGGCATTGTGCAAGACATCATATAGAAAGGATCGAAATTACCAAATGGATACCAAGGATCTTGAACATTATCACTACCTATTGAAACATCAACTAATGATTTCTGTAATTCTTTGATAGGTGCAACTGGTCTTTCTAAAGATGTAATTTTACTTTTGTGATTAAGTAACCAAAAATTTGTAAGAGGTAGAGCAACAACTTTAATGTTTTTGTCTGCTATCTTTTGTCCTAAATCTAATATCTCTTTTCCTTTGAGAAGTAAAATACTACTCAAATGACTACATGTAATTGGAACTTGAACCTTTAAATTATCTATAACTTCTAAAAGAACTTTTAATCCTGCGCCCGGTTCCGTTGTTGATTCATCTATGTGTAAATCAATTTCTAATTTATATTTATCAGCAAGCAAAAGCATTTTTGAGAGTAATTTGATTGTCTCTTTTTTATTAAAAGGAGGAACTAAAACACCTCCAAGAATACCTTTATTTATAGAAAAGTTTTTTGCTAACTTTCTCCCATTTTCAGTTTGCCAAAATTCTAAAGGAGAAAGAGCAACAAACTGAAGTTGCAACTTAGAAGAATATTTTTTTTGTAAATTAAAGAGCTCTACCCAAACATCATTTCCTTGATTTTGATAGGTATCAATATGACTTCTAATAGCTCTATATCCATTTTTAATAGCTAAATTTAAAGACTTCTCCGCTCTTTCAAGTACTTTTTTAGTAGTTCGGGATTTATGTTCCTGAAGATTAATTGATAATGCCCCATCATAGTTTGATCTTAAATTAGGGAATTCGTCCCAAGTAAAAGATTTATCAATATGAGAATGAGCTTCAATAAATCTCGGAAATAAAATATTGTTCGGTTTTTTATTTTTAATTTTTAAGGGTTTTAATTCAGAAACAAATCCATTTTCCCAAGATATCGAAACTGAACTTAAATCTTCAAAATCAATAATGAGATTATCATTATTTTCAATTGAAAAAAGGCATCTAGGTATGAGAGCCTCAACTTTGCCGGAATTACTCAAATTTTTGTCGCTTATTAGTTTATTTTAAAACATTAAAAAAACTTTATTGAATAATAAAATAATTCAAATTTTTCTAAAAGATAAAATGACTATGAAATGTTGCCCTTGAGTTGTTAAATTTATAAATGTGAGGCGGGCGTCGCCAAGTGGTTAAGGCAGCGGCTTGTGGCGCCGCTATTCGGGGGTTCGAATCCCCTCGCTCGCCCTCAAAAAATTGCACCGAAATTACATAACTTGTAATTTTGCATTAAAGAATCATTAAATTTCTTCGAAAAGTGCTAACAAAAACAATAAAAGACGAAAAAAAAATCCAAAAAGGTTCAACTATTGGCAGTTATTGGATAACAACATTTGGATGCCAAATGAATAAAGCTGACTCTGAGAGAATGGCTGGAACTTTGGAAAAAATGGGATATACAAGAGCTGAAGAGGAACTAAAAGCAGACTTAGTTTTGTATAACACATGCACAATCAGAGATAATGCAGAACAAAAAGTCTATAGTTTTTTAGGAAGGCAGGCAAAAAGAAAGCACAAAACGCCAAGTTTAAAGCTTGTTGTCGCTGGATGTCTTGCTCAACAAGAAGGTGAGTCCTTACTAAGAAGAGTTCCAGAACTTGATTTAGTAATGGGGCCACAACATGTAAATAATCTTGAGAATCTTTTGGGTAAAGTTGATTCAGGGAATCAAGTAGCCGCGACAGAAGAAACTTTCATTTCTGAGGATATTACAAATGCGAGAAGGGAGAGCTCAATTTGTGGGTGGGTTAATATTATTTATGGATGTAATGAAAGATGCTCTTATTGCGTAGTCCCCTCTGTTAGAGGTAAAGAACAATCAAGATATCCTTATGCAATAAAAAGTGAAATACAAAAATTAGCGAATGATAATTTTAAGGAAATCACTCTTTTGGGTCAAAATATTGATGCTTATGGAAGAGATCTCCCTGGGACTACAAAAGAGGGTCGAAAAGAAAATACCTTAACTGATCTCCTCTACTACATTCACGATGTAGAAGGAATTCGTAGAATAAGATTCGCCACCAGCCATCCAAGATATTTTTCTAAAAGATTGATACAAGCTTGTTATGAATTAGACAAAGTCTGTGAGCATTTTCATATTCCATTTCAAAGTGGAAATAATGAGATACTTAAATTAATGGCCAGAGGATACACTATTGATAAATACAAAAGAATCATTGAAAATATAAGATCATTGATGCCAAATGCTTCTATAACTGCAGATGCAATAGTTGCTTTTCCTGGAGAATCCGAAGAACAGTATCGAGATACATTGAAATTAATATCTGATATTGGCTTTGATCAAGTTATGACAGCCGCCTATTCTCCAAGACCAAATACTCCTGCAGCTTTATGGCATAATCAAATTTCTGAGGATGTTAAAAAAGAAAGATTAAAAGAAATAAATGAATTAGTTGAAACTACTTCTAAGATAAGAAATGAAAGATATATCAATAATATCGAAAGCGTTTTAATTGAGGGTTTAAATCCAAAAAATTCCTCGCAAATTATGGGTAGAACTAGAACAAATAGATTGACTTTTGTAGAGATTCCCAAAAACATTAACTTTAATTTTTCATTGGGAGATGAAATAGATGTCAGAATAAATCAAGCAAGACCTTTTTCTTTAACAGGCGAACTTTATTTATAATTCTTTTGTAGATGATCGTTGGAAAGAAAAAATGCATTGGGTTAATATTTGGCGGAAATTCCAATGAACATGAAGTATCGATATCTTCTGCGAAAACAGTTTATCAAGCATTTAATTCAGAAATAAACAAAGATCGCTTCACAGTTAAAGCCTTTTACATAAACAAATATGGAGATTGGATTGATAGCTATATTTCAGAAAAAATCCTAATTGGTGAAATTGAAAACAACACAACAAAAAAACAAGAAATTTTTAATCAAGAAAAAATTAACTTCCTTGACGGAATTGAATTTCAAAATGTTGATGTTTGGTTTCCTCTTTTACACGGATTTAATGGTGAAGACGGATCAATTCATGGCTTACTTAGATTTACGAAGAAACCTTTAGTTGGATGTGGAATTATTGGTTCTGCACTTGGAATGGATAAAATATTGATGAAAACAATTTTCTCAAATCTTAAACTTCCACAAGTTAATTATCTAGTTTTTCAAAATGAAGATCTCAGTGATAAGAAAGTAAAAAATAAAATAATTAATGAAATTTTAAAAAAACTAAATTTTCCTGTATTTGTTAAACCATCTAACTCTGGATCATCTCTTTCCCATCACCTACTAATCTCAACCTGCACTTGCCTTGAGATTCATTTGTTAGAGGAGCTTCTCCTGAAGTTAGTGCCATTAATTCAACTAATTCTAGTTTCTTGATTATAAAACTATCTTTTTCTTCAAATTTACCAGCTTCAAATGCGCTCCACTTTAACTCCCCATCTTTCAATGACGCTGCACCTGAACTATCTAACTTGCACAGTTCAGAA
>CACOFO010000022.1 GCA_902626435.1 uncultured Prochlorococcus sp. | reverse complement strand
AGGTCCTGAACCAAGTAATAAAGAAATTTTCCATGGAATATCTTCGAAGTAAATATTAGAAGGATTTAAAGCAATTAAGACTGCAGAGTATGCAAAAGGTCCAAATGCAAGCCAGCATAATGGTTCTCCTAAGCCTTGATAGCCAAATCTAAAAGGAGGTCCTTGATATAAATATCCTAAGAAGCAGCAAGATGCCACCAAAATCAAAATGTTTATACTTGTTGATACTGAAATAATTGAAATTATTAATAAACCAATAACTAAAGATGTATATGCAATAAATGAAATTATTTTTTTATTTTTTATAAGATTTACAATTGAATGGAATTTAAATTCATCGATTCCTGTTTCTGCGTCGAATAAATCATTAGTTAGGTTTTCCCAAAGTAATATAAAAATTGAAGCTAAAGTAAATGCAATCAAATTATAAATTTTTACCTTTTCATATTGATTGAGTATATAAGCCCCTGTTATTAAAACCGGAAGTATGGCAACAGAATAAAGAGGCCATTTAATCGCTTGTTTCCATAATTTGTTTTTATCTTCGTTCATTTTTATTTAACTCACAAAATTCGATCATTATTAAATGTAGTTTATAAATTGAGTTACATTTTTTACTTTATTGCATGATTTTTAGTTATTTTCAATAAGTAATGAAAAATGATTTAAACTTAACAGATTTTTTAAAAGATGTATTTTCCTCTTTCGATAAGAAAGTGGAAAATTCTGGATTAGTAAGTATTTGTATTGAGATTCCCTGTATTGATTTATTACAAGTATATGAATTGTTTATAAATAAATATCCGTTTTCTTCATTTTGGGAGGAATCTAATGGCATTTCATATATTGCTTTTGAGAAATGTAAATATGTTACTTTGGATGGTCCAAAAAGATTTGAGGTGGCAAAAGAGTTTAATTATGAGAATTTTAAAAATTTAATTAACTTAACTAATGAATCACATAATTCTGCACTTTCAAAAATAATTTATTTATTTTCTTTTTCTGAAAACTTGAATAATAATTTATCTTCTGATGTCCCTAGTTTGGAAGCTATCTTACCAAAAATATTAATTATTAAAAGTAATAAGAATTGTTGGTTAAGAATCAATGGTCATGTTGAAGGTAAATCATCACTAAGAACATTAATTGAAGAAATATGGACAATTAGAAATCAAGTTATTAATTCTGGCTCAGAATTAATAAAATCATCTGGCTTAAAAACTAGTTTTGATTTACCTATTATTGATGATTTCTTGCACTCCTTAGAAACTTCTAATACAAGTTTGAAAAAAGTAGTAAAAAGAGGAATTCAATTAGTAGAAAAAGGTATTCTCGAAAAGATAGTTTTAGCGAATAGAATTAAAATAAAATTTAAAAATAAATTAGATTTAGTAGAAATTTTAAAAAGATTAAAAAAGAATCATCCAAATACATGCAGATATGTTTGGAAAAGAAATAATAAGGATATTTCGTTTGGAGCATCTCCAGAAAAATTATTTTCTTTTAATAAACCTAATTTAACGTTGGAGGCTCTTGCTGGAACTATCTCTACTAATTCAAATTATAAGAAACTCCTAAAAAGTACTAAAGACTTAAAGGAACATAATTACGTAACACAGTATTTGATTAAATGTTTAGAAGTTTCAAAAATAAAAAACTTTGAAAAAAGTGATATTAAGGTAAATTCATTTGGAGATATTTCTCATTTGCAAACACTCATTTTCTCTGAAGTTGAAAATATATGTCCTTTTGAATTGCTTAAAAACTTACATCCATCTCCTGCTGTTTGTGGTTACCCAAAAAATGCAGCATTGGATTGGATAAACACTCTTGAGTCTTTTCCTAGAGGAAATTATGCTTCTCCAATGGGTTGGGTTGATTCATCAGGAAATGCTTCATTTCTTTTAGCAATAAGAGGAGCTAGGTATATTGAAGAAAATATTGAATTTACTGCCGGTTCAGGTATAGTTTCAGGCTCCGTTTTAGAGAAAGAAATAGATGAGATTAAATTAAAATTTGAATCTATAGTAAAACAAATATTTTTCGCTAAAAATCCTAGATAATTTCCAATAATTTTTCAATAACTTCCTCTGAAACATTCTTATTGGAAAAATTTTCAATTTCTCTTAAACCTGTTGGACTGGTTACATTAATCTCGCTAAGCATTCCATTTATTACATCAATACCTACAAAAAATAAACCTTCATCTTTGAAGTGATGAGATAATTCTGAGCAGATACTTTTTTCTTTTTCTGTTAATAATGTTGGTTCAGCCTTTCCACCCATTGCTAAATTACTCCTAAAATCGCCTCCTTGAGGAATCCTATTTATTGATCCAATTGCTTCACCGTTTACGATAATTATTCTTTTATCACCCTCTATGACTTCAGGAATAAATTTTTGCATCATAACGGGTAATTCTTCTTGAGAAGTGATTAATTCAATGATTGATTTAATACCTGGAGAATTTTTATTTATCCTTATAACACCTTGACCACCTTTTCCTCCAAGAGGTTTTATGACTACTTCATTATTAATATTTGCAAAATTAATAAGATCTTTTACCTTACTCGCAACTATTGTAGGTGCCATTAAGTGACTGTATCTCAAAGCACCTAGCTTTTCATTCCATGCTCTTAACGATGAGGGTTTGTTAATTACTTTTACTCCTTTTCTTTCGGCAACTTCTAAAAGATGAGTTGCATATAAATAAGCCTCATTTACAGGAGGATCTTTTCTCATCCAAATGCAATTAAATTCGGCTAGAGGTATGCAATCATTATCTTTGAAAGAAATCCAAGGATTTACTTCAACTTTTACAGAAGATGCCCATACTTCATCACCTCTAGCTTCAAGGTCCTGAGGAGTACAACTCCAGATTTCAATATTTTTTTTTGATGATGCTTGCATTAAAGCAGCAGTTGAATCTTTTAAGGGATTTATATTTTTTAATGGATCTATCACAAATAGAAATTTCATAAGATCTAGTTTAATAATGCGTCTAATTTATTTTCATTTTCTAATGTGTAGAGATCATCGCAGCCTCCGATACCCTCATTATCTATAAATATTTGTGGTAATGTTCTTCTACCATCAGCTCTTTCAATCATCAATCCTCTGGCATCTTCGTCGCCATCTATTTTATATTCTGTAAAATTTATATTTTTTTTCTTGAGTAGTGATTTTGCTCGAATACAAAAAGGGCAATATTGCCAAGTATAAATTTCAACTTTGGACATTTTTTAAAAATAATACTTACTTTATACTATTAAACAAAAGTGCTTGTTAGATTATAAATAACGATTAAATTCTATTTTGATAGATATTACAGATTTCAAAAAAGATCTTTCGGAACTAACAAAGCGCCTGGGTAATGCTCAGGATTGTCTTTGACGTTCCAAGATTAAAAGCTAAAAGGAGAGAGTTAGAGCAAATTTCTGCTCAACCTAAATTTTGGGAGAATCAAGAAGAAGCGAAAAAACAAATGTTAATCCTTGATGATGTTAAGGCACAACTTGAATTGTTGGATAAATGGAAAACTTTTATTTCTGATGCTAATGCCTCTCTTGAGCTTTATTCTTTAGAGCCTGAAGAGGAAATGATTATGGAATCCCAGCAGGGTTTAAAAAAATTAAGAGAGAATTTAGATAAATGGGAATTTGAAAGATTATTATGTGGTGAATACGATAAGGAAGGAGCAGTAGTTTCTATTAACGCAGGTGCTGGTGGAACAGATGCTCAGGATTGGGTAGAGATCTTATTGAGAATGTATTCAAGATGGGCCGATAATAATCAAATGAGTTTAATAATCAATGAATTATCTCAAGGAGAAGAAGCAGGTATCAAAAGTGTAACTTTTGAAATTGATGGAAAATATGCGTACGGATATTTACAACATGAAAAAGGAACTCATAGATTAGTGAGAATTTCTCCTTTCAATGCTAATGGTAAAAGACAAACCAGCTTTGCTGGGGTCGAGGTCATGCCAAAATTAGATGAAAATATTTCACTTGATATACCTGAAAAAGATTTGGAAATTACAACAAGTAGATCCGGTGGGGCTGGAGGACAAAATGTTAATAAAGTAGAAACAGCGGTGAGAATTGTTCATTTGCCTTCAGGGATTTCAGTAAGATGTACACAAGAAAGATCTCAATTACAAAATAAAGAAAAAGCTATGTTACTTCTTAAGTCTAAACTACTAGTGATTGCTAAAGAACAACGAGCTGCAGAAGTCGCTGATATTAAAGGTGATATTGTGGAAGCTGCATGGGGCAATCAAATAAGAAATTATGTTTTCCATCCCTATCAAATGGTAAAAGATCTCAGAACTATGCAGGAGACTAACGACTTAGATAGTGTTTTAGATGGTGGACTTGAACCATTTATTCATGAATTATTGCGCATGAATATTTCTTCTAACGAATCTATTGAATAACTAATGAAAAATAAAAACGAAAATATAGAAAAAAAAGTTGCTCCCCCAAGCTTCATAAAGCTTGCTATGCGAAATATGGTAAGGAAGGGTTCAAAAAGTATCTCTCATTTTTCAATAACCTTTCTAGTTTTAATAGGAATATTAATACTTGTAGCCACAATAGGTAAGCCTAATATTCCTGTATAAGAATGTATGACAGAAAAAATTATTTCTGAAATAAATTTAGATTTGGTTTTTAAATGTAATGAATTTTCTCAATTTTCAAATAAGTTAAAAGATGTGCAAAGTAAGCTTATTTTTGAATCTAATTTTTGGGAGAAAGTTTTTTTATCCTGGATAAAAATAATATTAAAAGAAGAAGATTATAAATTGCCAAATTTCATTTTTGAAAAAAAATCTTTTTCATTAGGCTTAGAGATAATATCTAATCAAGAAATTGCTTTTATGAACCAGAAGTGGATGCAAAAAAATGGACCAACTGATGTTCTATCTTTTCCAATAATTTCTGATGAATCTCTAAATAATTTAGATCATATAGAGTTGGGGGATATATTTATATCATTAGAGATTGCACTTGAGCAATCTTATGAATATAAACATTCAATCTATAAAGAAATGCTCTGTTTGGCTAGTCATGGATTTTTACATCTTTTAGGTTGGGAACATAATAATGATTTTGATTTAGAAAATATGTTAAATTTTCAAGAATATTTAATTAAAAAATTAGATTAAAAATTTATGGATAAAAAAATAAACTCTCTAAAAAATAGAATAGAATCATATAAAACTTCTAGTAATGTATTAAAAAGTTTTAAGTATGCTTTTAGTGGAATTAGTTACGTATTAAAAACTTCAAGAAATTTTAAAATTCAAATAATTTTTGCAGTTATAAGTTTAATGATTGGTTTTTTGCTGCAAATTAGTCAAAGTAATTATGTAATTTTGATTGCCACAGTTATGTCTGTTTTAATCTTAGAAATATTAAATACATCTATTGAATCAATAGTTGATTTAGTAGTGAAAAAAGAATTTAGTAGTTTGGCTAAAATTTCAAAAGATACTTCTGCAGGAGCAGTGTTATTAGCTTCTATTAATTCTGTTATTATTGCTGTATATATTTTTGTTCCTAAAATTAAGTTGTTATTTGAATCTATATAAATATGTTTCTTGTTATTGATAATTACGATAGTTTTACATATAACCTTGTTCAATATTTAGGAGAACTTTCTGTTGAGCATGAAATAACTAGAGAATTAATAGTCAAAAGAAATGATGAAGTTACTCTAGATGAAATTATCAAACTAAATCCTAGTGCAATGCTTTTATCTCCAGGTCCTGGTAATCCAGATCAATCTGGAATTTGTCTGCAAATACTAAAAAAATTATCAAAAAATATTCCGACATTAGGAGTTTGTTTAGGGCATCAAGCTTTGGCCCAAGCGTTTGGAGGCAAGGTTATAGTTGCGAAAGAACTTATGCATGGTAAGACATCCAAAATATTTCATAATCAAAAAGGTTTGTTTAAAGATATCGAGACTCCATTTGTGGCGACAAGATATCATAGTCTTATAGTTGATTCAAGTTCATTACCAAATTGTTTCGATATAACTGCGACTTTAGAAGACTCAACTATAATGGCTATTTCTCACAAAGAATATAAGCATTTACATGGAGTACAATTTCATCCTGAAAGTGTATTGACACAATTTGGTCATAAATTAATTAGTAATTTTCTAAAAATGGCTGAACAAAAGTAAAATATAAAAAAAATTTATAATATGATTTCTCAAATTAAAAACATTTTCTTTTTTATATTATTTAGCTCTTTTTTACCTACCTCATTATTGGCAAGGAATTTAGTAATAAAAAGTCTGGGACATAGTAGTTTCTTAATTAATAGTTCTGAAAAATCGATTCTTATAAATCCCTTTAAAGCAATAGGTTGCGCAAGCAATTTAAAAGAGCCAAATGAAGTCAATGCAGATTTTGTTTTGGCTAGTTCTAGGCTTCCAGATGAAGGCTATAATCCTAATAATCAGTTAATGTTTGTAGAGCCAGGAATCTACCAATTTGAGGATATTTTATTAAATGGAATTTCTGTCCCACATGACAGAGTAGATGGAAGAAGATTTGGAATGGCAACTGTTTGGAGTTGGGAACAGAATGATCTTAAAATTGTTCATATGGGAGGCGCTGCTGGTGATATTGATATCAATAGTCAAATTATTTTGTCTCGCCCAGATATCTTATTTATTTCAATTGGAGGAGGAATAAAATCTTACGATGGAGAAGAAGCCTCAAGAATCGTTAAGATATTAAAACCTAAAGTAGTTATTCCTGTTCACTTTGCTCGTGACAAAAAAATTAATAAAGAATGTGATTTCTCAAATGCTGATTTGTTTATCGCAAATATGAAAAATTTTAAAGTAGAATTCGTTGGAAAAGATTTTCAAATAAAACCTAAAAGAATAGATCAAAATACAATTTATATTTTTGATAATTAATTTATTAAATCTAAGACCTTGTAATTGTCCCAGAAAAAAATCATTTGTTCTTTAGTTCCAATACTAACCCTTATTGACTTACCAATATCTTTTTTGTTTTCCATACTTCTTATAAGAATTCCTTTTTCTCTCATCTGTTGTATTAAAATTTTAGGATCTTTTTTTGGCCAAATTAAGAAATAATTACCGCCACTACAATGAGTTCTGATTTTTGTTGATTTAAATTTATTTAAAATCCATTCCCTTGCTTTTTTTACTTCTAAAACATAATTATCAATATATGATTTGTCTTTAAGTGCTGCTAATGCTGCCGTTATAGCAAAGCTATTTACATCATATGGTCCTGTAACTTTATTAATGTAATTAATTAAATTTTTATTGCCAAAAGTAAAACCTATTCTTAAACCAGCTAAACCAGCTGTTTTTGAGAGAGATTGGATTATTAGTATATTGTTATTCTTTTCAAAATCTATCGATTCAAGAAGACTATCTCCATTAAATTTTTCATATAGTTCATCAACAATTATCAATGCATCGTTTTTGATATTTGCTAAGTTAATTATCTCTTGAGCTCTTAAAACTGTTCCTGTCGGATTATTTGGATTACAAATAAATATTAACTTTGGATTATACTTTATAATTTTTTCACTAAATTCTTCGATGGGAAATAGAAAATTTTCTCCAATGTAAGAACAAGTTATTTTCTTCATTCCTCGCATTTCTGAACAAGGAGAATAGTAACCAAAAGTTGGATTCGTGGTTAGAAATATTTGATCTTTTTCTCCAAAGCAATTGAAGATTGCATTTATTGCTGCGTCTGCTCCATTGAAAATTCCTATTTCATCATTATCAAATTTTCTTGAATCAAGATAGTTATCACATAAAAAATTTTTTAATAAATTATATTCTGGATAAATTGCAATCTCATCCAATTTTATCGCTTGTAATGCCTCTAAAACCTTTGGACTTGGACCTAAAGTATTTTCATTAAAGTCTAAGCGGAGTAATTTTCTTCTATTTTCTAAAGGTGCAGAGTAAGACTGCATATTTATTATTTCTTCTCTTGGTTTTGGGAAAAGATTATTTGATGGATCAAAATCATTCATTACATTCTTTCTAAAGTTTCAATTCCTAGAAGCTCTAGGCTTAATTTTAGTGTTTTTGCAGTAAGGTCACATAAATTAAGTCTAGAAAATTTTATATTTTTTTCTTCTTTTAGGATTGGAACTTGATCATAGAATCTATTAAAAGACTGACATAATTCAAAAAGATAATTACATAGTCTATTTGGCATTAAGTCTTTTTCAATAGAGATTATGACTTCATCGAACTTAAGTAATTTCCTGATAAGTTTCCACTCAGATTTATGTTCATAATTTATGTATTGAAAATCTTTTGAGTCATAAACATAATCATTTTTTCTTTTAATTCCTAAAATTCTTACAAGTGTATATAACAAATAAGGAGCAGTATTTCCATTAAGGGAAAGCATTTTATCAAAACTAAATTGATAATTAGTAATTCTATTTTGACTTAAATCTGCATACTTAACAGCTCCTAATCCAATAATTCTTGAAGTATTTGCAATAAATTCATTAGTCTCATAACGATTTTCATTTTCTAATCTTTTTAATAAGTCTTCTTTTGCTCTTCTAACTGCTTCTTTTAATAAATCTTTTAGACGTATTGTATCCCCCTCCCTTGTTTTTAGTTTTTTGCCATCAATTCCTTGAACCAATCCAAAGGGGACATGATCTACTTGACACTTATCTGGGATCCATTTTGCTTTTTTTGCAACTTGAAAAACTCCAGCAAAATGATTTGCTTGTCCATGATCAGTAACATATATAATTCTTGAAGCATCATCCCCATTAGGAGCTTTATTGAATCTGTATCTTATAGCAGCAAGATCTGTAGTGGCATAATTAAAACCGCCATCTTTTTTTTGAACAATTAGCGGCAGAGGTTTGCCTTCTTTATTAGTCATCCCATCTAAAAATACACATTTTGCTCCTTGATCTTCTACTAATAATTTTTTTAAATTCAAATCCTCAATAACGGATTTTAAGAATGGATTATAAAAAGATTCACCTCTTTCTTCTATTTTTATTTTTAAATTTTTATAGATTTCATCAAATTCTTTTCTAGATTGATCACATAATAATTTCCAAGCATTAATTGATTTAATATCTCCACTTTGTAACTTAACTACTTCCTCTCTAGATCTTTTTTGGAATTCAGATTCATTATCAAATCTTTTTTTTGATTCTTTATAAAATTGAACTAAATCACTTATCTTGATTTTGCCTATCTCCTCTAAATCATTTGAATATAAATCTTTGAGCTGAGTAATAAGCATTCCAAATTGCGTTCCCCAATCGCCAATATGATTTAGTCTTAATACTTGATAACCTCTTAACTCGAAAATTCTGGATATTGAATCTCCTATTATTGTTGATCTTAAATGTCCTACATGCATTTCTTTAGCAATATTAGGACTAGAAAAATCTACAATAACTTTATTTGATAAGCCACTATCTAAATCTTTTTTAATTTGAGGCACTCCACCCCTTTGGCATTGAATATTTGATTTAATTTCATTTATTAGAACTTCATCTTTTAATTTTATATTTATAAATCCAGGTCCAGCTATTTCAAGACTCTTACATAATTTTGCTATGCTTTTATTTTTATTTAAAAGGTTAATAAAATCATTAGAAATATCTCTTGGGTTCTTTTTATATATTTTAGATAAACTTAAACAAACATTACATTGATAATCACCAAATTCCTCTTTTGAAGATTGTGTAATTAAATTTTTTCTAATAATTTCGAATTCTCCTTTTTTATCATTTTTTTCAAGACTATCTAAAAGAGTTTGTTCAAATTGTTTTGTTAATTCTTTAAAAATGATTAGCATTAATTATTCAATTATTTATCTATATAATTAATTAATATAACGCATACTCAAATCAATCCAATTACTTTTGGTAATTGAAGAACTTGTTGAAATCAAATCAATACCTTTTATTAGATATTTACTAATTTCTTCAGGGTTAATTCCAGAAACTTCTATTATTAAATTTTTATTGACTTCTTTTTTTAAGCTATTCATTGATAAATTTTTTAATTCTTGAACGTTTTTTTTGATTATTTCAGGGCTAAGTTCATCCAATAAGATACTATCTGCTCCTGCTAATACTGCTTCTTTTGCCTGTTCGATATTCTCAGCTTCAATTATGATATGAGTTGTAAAAGGCGAATTTAGTCGAATTTTTTTTACCGCATTTTTAAGATTATCTGTCCATGCAATGTGATTTTCTTTTATCATAGCTGCGTCGTATAATCCCATTCTATGATTCACTCCACCTCCACATTTGAATGCATATTTTTCAAATATTCTTAAGCCAGGAGTAGTTTTCCTAGTATCTGCTAATTTTATATTTGTACCTTCTAACTTATTTACAAGATTCTTTGTATATGTTGATATTCCAGATAAATGCATTGCTATATTTAAGCCTATTCTTTCACTAGCTAGCAAACTTTTGGAAGGTCCATATATTTCCAGTAGTTTTTGATCTTTAATAAATTGATCTCCATCAGAGATATTAAATTTTGAACTGATTTTTAAATCAATTTTTTTAAAAATTTCTTTTATAATTTCGACACCACAAAATATACCGCCTTCTTTTGCAATCCAATATGCATTACCATTCTCCTCCGTAATAGAAGGACTTGTAAGATCGCCCCTTCCTATATCTTCATTGATCCAATTATCAATGATCTTACTTATTATTGGAGTATTTAAATCCACTAAACTAAAAAATAATTAATTAATAAAAATTCAACTGAAGTTAGAGAATTAACTATATATCACTATGCAATTTAACTCAAATTTATTTACCAATGCAAAACTTAGAAAAAATATTATCTAGAAGTTCCTCCGTTAATTCTTGACCAGTAATTTTAGATAAGTTTTGAATTCCATCTCTCAGTTCTATTGATAACAAATCAAATGGCAATTTATTTCTAATGATTTCATCAGTATCATTTAAATTAGATAGGCAAGAAGACAAATTTATAATATGTCTTTCGTTTAAAAATATATTGATATTTTGTACTTGTTTTAATCCACATTTTTTTATAATTGTTTTGATTAATAATCTTTCACCATCATTATTCTTAATGCTCATAAGGATTGTGTTTTTTAACTTATTTGAATTAATATTTTTAGAGTCAATTAAATCTTTTTTATTTCCCACAATAGTAATTAATTTTTCTTTGGGGATTTCTTTTATAATTTTTTTGTCTTCTTCATTAAATCCTTCTTCAAGATTATAAATATAAATTATAAAATCTGACTCTTTAATTTTACCAAAACTTTTTTTAATTCCAATACTTTCAATTTGTTCATGAGTTTCTCTTATGCCAGCAGTATCAATTATTTTCATTGGGATGTCATGAATTGTTAAATTCACTTCAATAACATCTCTTGTTGTTCCAGGAATATTAGTTACGATTGCTTTCTCTTTTTTTGCAAGCAAATTTAGTAAAGAACTTTTACCAACATTTGTTTTACCTATAAGCGCAATGGATATCCCATTATGAATATATGAATTTCTTTTTGAATTTTCTATTAGTAACTCTATTTTTTCTTTCACTTTTTTAATGTTTTTTCGATATTTGGTGTAATCAAAATCTGTGAAGTCTTCTTCAAAATCAACTCTCGCTTCTATTTCGCAAAGTTGATTTATAAGGTCATTTTTAATATCGTCAATTTTTTTCTTTATTTCTCCTTGAACCCCACTAAAAGCTAACTCTGCTGATCTGGTATTGCTTGCATTAATTAATTGATTAATCGACTCGGCTTGAGTAAGATCTATTTTCCCATTAAGAAAAGCTCTTTGACTAAATTCTCCTGGGTTTGCAAGTCTAACTTTAGAATTACTAGATAATAATCTGTTTAGAACTTTATTTACTATGATAATTCCTCCATGGCAATGAAGTTCAACAACATCCTCTCCTGTGAAGCTATTTGGTGATTTCATCACTAAAATTAAAACCTCATCTATAAATTTATTTTGTTTATTTTCCTGAATAAAACCATGAAAAACTCTATGTGAATCCCATGCATATTTAGATTTAGTTTGAACAATCTTTTTGCAAGAATTTATTGAGTCTTTCCCTGATACTCTTATTATCGCAACTCCTCCTTTACCTATACTTATAGCTGAAGCAATTGCTGCTATCGTATCTTCTGTAGTAACTATCGAATCCATCTCTCGCTTTGTTATGGATAATTAAGTAAAATTATCAAGAATTTTTAAAATTTCTTTCTGAATGAGATTTAAAAAAGATATTAACTATAAGAAAATTCTATCATTATTTAGGAATCAGAATGGAAGTCCTTTCTTTAATGCTAAAGGTTTAGCTATAGGGGTATTTAGTGGCTGCTTTCCTTTCTTTGGGTTTCAGACTTTAATAGGGGTATTTTTTGCGAAAATAGCTAAGGGAAATATTGTTCTAGCTGCAATTGGTACCTGGATCAGTAATCCTTTTACTTATATTCCACTTTATTATTTTAACTATAAAGTTGGTTCGATTTTATTAAATACTTCTTCTAATAAAATTCTTGAAAAAAGTTTAGTGATAGATGACTTATGGAAACAAGGTAGACTTTTTTCCCTAAAATTACTCTTGGGTTCATCTTGTGTAGGTTTTTTATTAGCTTTGATTTGCGGCAGTATTGCTTTCTTTATCTACAAGATAAAAAGTAAAAGATAGATTGATCTGATTTTAAAATTAACTTTGTCCAACTCTAGCAATATCTAAAACATCTGCCATTGATTTAATTTGTTCAATTGTTTTGTGAAGTTGATTATAACTTTCTAGACCTACACAAAGATTGATAATAGCTGGTTTACCATAAGCAGTTTTAACATTGGCATCGCTAACGTTTATACCTTTATCAGATAACCGCATAAGAATATCTTTAAGAACTCCAACTCTATCAATTACTTCTATTCGGAGCTGAATTGGGAACTTATTATCTCCAGTTTTATTATCTTGATTCCAACCAACAGGTAATCTTCTCTCAATTGGTATTGGCATTACATTTTCACAATCTGCCCTATGTATCGTTATACCGTGGTTGCCGAGTGATACAGTTCCGATAATATCCTCTCCTGGAAGTGGGGTACAGCATTTACCTATTCTGTAATCAAGACCTTCTATCCCGGAAATTGGTGATTTAGTTGCCGTATTAGATTTATTAGTGGATAAATTACTATTACTTTTAAGAGATTTTGCTATTTCAGAGTTAGAATCATTTTTTACATCTTCTGTCCGTAATTTTATTTCTTCTCTTAGTCTGTTTAATACTTGATGCAAAGTTAAACCACCAAAACCAAGAGATGCAAGAAGGTCTTCTGTAGTTTTTAAATTGCATCGATTTGCAACTTTTTTCATTGCTTCACTAGAAAGTAATGCTTCAAAACCATTTCGACCTACTTCTTTTTCAAGTAAATCTCTACCTCTTTTAATCGTCTCATCACGATGGCTTTTCTTATACCATTGGCGGATTCTATTTTTAGCAGTTGGAGTAACTACAAAGTTCAGCCAATCCAAGCTTGGAGTAGCGTTATTACTTGTCAAAATTTCTATGAAGTCACCATTTTTTAATGATGTAGATAAAGGAGAGAGCTTTTCATTGATTCTTATTCCATTACAGTGATTGCCAACTTCAGAATGAATTCTGTATGCGAAATCTATTGCAGTTGATCCTTTTCTTAAACCAACAACATCCCCTTTAGGAGTGATTACAAATACTTCTTCATCAAATAAATCTTCTTTAATTGAAGCTAAATAATCATTATGATCTCCTTCATTTCCTTCTTGTTGCCATTCGACTAATTGTCTTAGCCAATTAAATCTTTCGGCATTACCTTTAGCAGGAGAACCACCCTCTTTATATTGCCAATGAGCCGCAATACCATATTCTGCAATTTGATGCATAGAAGTTGTTCTAATTTGAACTTCAATCGGGCGATGTCTTCCAATTACAGATGTATGTAGGGACTGGTATCCATTAGGTTTAGGTAATCCTATGTAGTCCTTAAATCTACCTGGAATAGGTTTGAAAGTATCATGTACAACTGCTAAAGCTCTATAGCAACTATCTGAATTGTCAACGATAATTCTGAGAGCAGCAACATCATAAATTTCGTTAAACTGCTTCTGTTGTCTTTTCATTTTGCTCCAAATTCCATAAAGATGTTTTGGTCTTCCCGTTATCTCTAAGTTCTTTAAACCTGCTGAAACTAATTTTTCCTTCATAAGATTCAAAGTTTCTTCTAATCTTTTTTCTCTATCACTCCTCTTAACAGATATTTGATCTTTTAGATCTTGATATTCTTTAGGCTCCAAGAATTTAAAAGCTAAATCTTCTAATTCCCATTTAAATCTGTTAATTCCCAAGCGATTCGCTAAAGGTGCATAAATCTCTCTTGTTTCACTAGCTATTCTTTGTTTTCTCTCATCATTTAGCCATTCAATTGTTCTCATGTTATGAAGTCGATCTGCAAGTTTTACTAAAACAACTCTGATATCACTGGCCATGGCCAAAAACATTTTTCTCAGATTTTCAGCTTGTGCTTCAGTCCTATTATTAAAGTGAATCCCGCCTAATTTTGTTACCCCTTCAACAAGTATTTTTACTTCTAATCCAAAATTTGTTTCTATTTCGGCTAAATTAATTCCTGTATCTTCAACAACATCATGTAAAAGTCCTGCAGCAATAACAGATGAACCAGCACCTATTTCTTTGAGAAGATCAGCTACAGCTATTGGGTGGATAATGTATGGTTCGCCACTTGCGCGGAGTTGCCCATCATGAGCTTTATAAGCAAGTTTGAAGGCCTTAACAATAAGATTTTGATTCTCATCGTTTTCTTTATTGGATTTTTCATAATTATCTATATCTTTATAAAGCCAATCGGGAATATTTATCTCATAATTCAAAGATTTACTTTCATATTTTTTATTTTTAGGCAAAATAGTTTTGGAAACTTCAATTTCGTTTTTCTCTTTTAAATTTGCAGTTTCCTCTGACATTTTATATTACTTTAAATTTATTTTATTTAGGACTAGAAAAATTTGCTATAAAATCATGGAAATAAAAAAAGAAAAAATCCTTATAGTTAAAAATCTTACTGTTAAATATGGATTCAAAAAGCAACCTATTATCAAAAATTTTAATCTTGAAATAGAAAAAGGTAATCATTTAGCTATCGTTGGTCCCTCTGGGTGCGGAAAAACTACTTTTGCAAAAACACTACTTAATATTTTGCCTGAACAGGCAACGTCTAAAGGCTATTTATCAATTTCCAGCATAGATCCTAGAAAAATAAATAATAAAGAGGCTCAATTATTTAGAAGAAGAAATTTTGGATTTATTTATCAAGATTCTATAAAAAAACTTAATCCACTAATGAAAGTGAGGGATCATTTATATGAATTATTTAAGACTAATTATCAAAATAAATCCTCTGTGATGATTGATAAATTAGTGAGAGAAGTTTTTCGAAAAGTAGGAATTGAAGAAAGCAGACTTGATTCTTTTCCCCATCAATTTAGTGGCGGAATGCGACAAAGAGTTTCTATAGCAATGGCTCTTGCATTAAAACCAAAATTATTAATAGCTGATGAACCTACAACAAGCTTAGATAGCAAAACAAGTTTTGAAATCATGGAA